>JALUVB010000122.1 GCA_027021085.1 bacterium | reverse complement strand
ATACCGCCGGAAAGTAATCCGGCAAAAAGCAAAGAAAAAATCAATAAGAAATTAGTTTTCAACCCTCATCCCTTTTTATATTCTACCTCAGCTTCCCCTTCCCGTCCACTGGGGGACAGGTTAGACTATAGACTGTAGACTTTAGACTGGAAGGATAGTAAACAGTAAACAGTGAGCAGTAGTGAGTAGCGGGTAGATAGTAGTGAGGGGAACATTTTAGACTATAGACCGTAGACTTTAGACTGTAGACTGAGAAAGGGAAGATGCAGAATGCAGAACATAGGCGGGGGCATAGGTGCCCCGGCATGCGCCGGGACAGGGAACTGGCAACTCATCCCGATGTTCATCGGGAGCAACTCACAACTCTTGGACTATAGCCCTTGGAGGTTAGACTGGCAAGGCAGTCTTCCCTGAGTATGTTTCCGGCTTCTTTCTGGTAAAATGTTACGGTTGCTTAATTTATGGAGAAAATAAGAATTTTTATGGTGGCGGGGGAAGAGTCGGGGGATTTGCACGGCTCTCTCCTGATAAGAGAACTGCGGAAGCTTTCCCCGGGAATAGAGATAAGCGGGATGGGGGGGGAGAAAATGCGGGAAGCGGGGATGAATGTGGTTTTGCAGATTGATGAGAAGATTTCTGTGGTGGGATTCCAGGAAGTGCTGCAAAACCTGAAAAAACTCAGGAGAGTCTATGCCGTGCTTGCTCAACATCTCCGGAAGGGCCGCTACGATGCGTTTATTCCCATAGATTATCCAGGCATGAATCTGCGTCTTTCCCGCGTGGCCAAAGAGCATAACAAAAGGGTAATTTACTATATTAGCCCCCAGGTGTGGGCCTGGGGAGAGAAGCGTGTGCACTGGATAAAAAAATATATAGATAAGATGGTAGTTATCCTTCCCTTCGAGAAGGATTTTTATAGAGAGAGGGGAATAGATGTATATTATGTTGGGCATCCCCTGCTGGATGTGGTTAAAGCGGAGATAGGGGAGAAAGAATTCCGGGAAATTTACGGATTGGGCAAGAAACCTGTTATAGGATTATTGCCGGGGAGTAGGGAAGCAGAGGTTAGGAAGAATATTCCTTTGTTATTGAGCCTGGTGAAGGCAAAAGGAAAAGAATTCTCGTTTATACTTTTAAGGGCAAAGAGCCTGGAAGAAGAGTTTTTTCATGCTTTTAGCCCTTTACCTCCCGAAGTAAAAATAGTATCCGAACATCCCTATGCACTTATGAAGTATTCTCATCTCCTGGTAATTACCTCAGGCACTGCCACCCTGGAGGCCGCGATCCTGGGTACGCCAATGATAATTATATATCAGCCTTCAATGCTCACCCATTTGTTGGTGAAGAATATTCTTCGTGTTCCTCATATAGGCCTGGTAAACCTGGTGGAAGGGGAGAATATAATCCCGGAGTTTGTATCTCCCCGTATTGACCAGGATATAATAATACGGGAGGTGGAGAAACTTTCCCGGGATAAGGAAAATGAAAGAATGAGAGAAACCCTTAAGGAAATCAGGGACAAGCTGGGAAAGCCGGGCGCGGCCGGAAGAGCAGCGGAGATTATTATCCGGAGTTTGCGGGATAAGCAGCGGTGATTGGTTGCCCGGTTTCTTGTTTTTAGTGGGTTATTTAGGGTATATAGCGCAGAGTATTTTGGAGAAGGGATGCCTAAATCTTTAGGTTTTCACAGGAAAATGGATAATCTTATTGCCCGTATTTCTCTGCTTTACCTGCAAATGGTGCAAATGACTATCAGATGGGAGAAGCGGTTGAATAAGGATTGGGAAAAGGGGAATTTAATATGGGTATTCTGGCACAATCGGCTTTTTTTGTTTATTCTTTTTTACTTGAAGTTTCTAAAAGGTAAAAAATTCGTTGCCTTAATAAGTCCCTCACGGGATGGCGAGCTTATTGCACGGGTTGGCAGAAAGATGGGAATTTATTCTATAAGGGGTTCAAGCAAACATTTCTCTCCCAGCACTGCGAAGGAGATACTGAGATACCTTCAGCGTGGTTATCATCTTATTGTAATCCCCGATGGTCCACGCGGTCCCCGTTACCAGTTAAAAGAGGGCGTGTTGTGGATATCCGGGTTTTCTCGCGTTCCTATACTTCCCCTGAATTTTTCTGTCTCTCGTTATAAAATTATACCTTCCTGGGATAGGTTTATTTTTCCCTTGCCTTTTGCCAGGGGGAAAATCACTGCTCCTTTTACTTTGCTTGCCGAAAAGAAAAGCAACTGGAAGGAAATAAGGACGAAGATAGAGAAATTACTGGGGGGAGATATAGAAAATCAGGGGTGAATCGGGTATAATTACACTTTAATTTGTCTTGTTAACCGGCCGGAAAGATGAAAAATAATATTTTGAACGAGAAAGATATAGAGAAAGTGGGCAAGCTGTCTCGCTTGAAACTTACCCGGGAAGAGAAAGAACTTTATCTTAAGCAGCTTTCCGGCATATTGGAATTCATGGAACAGTTAAAGGAGTTGGATACTGATGATGTCCTGCCTACTTTTTATCCCGTAACCATTAAAAGCGTGTGGAGAAAAGATTGTGTGACAGACTCTCTTTCTCAAGAAGAAGCACTGGATAATGCTCCTGCCAAGGAGAGAGGCTACTTTAAAGTTCCCAGGATTATAGAATGAGTAAATTACCTTTTCTGCCTGCCCATGTGTTATCTGGAATGGTGCGAAAAGGGGAAATAAGTTTTTCTGATATTACCAGCGAAGTAATAGCCCGGCTGGAAGCTCAGGATAAGTCAATCAATGCCTACATATCCAGAAGACTGGAGGCCGCGCGGGAAGAGGCAAAGGCGCTTGATGAATCCCTGGCAAGAGGAGAAGACTTGCCTCCCTTAGCAGGCATACCCCTGGCGGTGAAGGATAATATTTGCACCCAGGGCTTTCTTACCACCTGTGCCTCAAAAATCCTCTATAATTTCGTCCCTCCCTATAATGCCACGGTGGTGGAAAAGATAAAAAAAGAGAAGATGATAATAATAGGAAAGACCAACATGGATGAATTTGCCATGGGGTCTTCCACGGAAAATTCTTATTTTGGGACTACCCGCAATCCCTGGGATTACCAGAGGGTACCGGGCGGGTCCAGCGGAGGCTCAACCGCGGCAGTTGCGGCGGGTGAGTCTATTGTGGCACTTGGCTCAGATACCGGAGGTTCCATTCGCCAGCCGGCGAGTTTTTGCAGTGTAACCGGGTTAAAACCCACTTACGGGCGTGTTTCTCGCTATGGGCTGGTGGCGTTTGCTTCTTCCCTTGACCAGATAGGCCCTATAGCACGCGATGTTAAAGATGCCTATCTCCTCCTGAAGGTTATAGGTGGCTACGACCGCTGCGATTCTACCTCTCTTCCCTTGCCTCTGCCTGAGGAACAGCTCAACGGAAAAGTCAGGGGAAAGATTTTAGGGCTGCCGAAAGAATATTTTTCTGAAGGAATCGACCCAAAAGTAAAGGAAATTGTAGAAAAAGCTATTAAAATCTGGCAGGAGATGGGTTGTATAGTTAAGGAGATAACCCTGCCTCATACAAAATACTCTGTTGCCACTTATTATATTGTTGCGCCCTGCGAAGCCTCTTCCAATTTGGCTCGCTATGACGGGGTGCAGTACGGCTTTAGAAATCCCGAGTATACAATTACCGGTCAGAACCCGGTTATCGATATGATGGAAGAGACCAGGGATAATGGGTTTGGAAGCGAGGTCAAGAGGAGAATAATGCTGGGAACATTTACCCTTTCCCATGGTTATTTTGAGGCATATTACCTGAAAGCTCAAAAAGTGAGAACACTGATAAAGGAGGATTTTGAAAAGGCTTTTCAATCCTGCGACTTTATTGTCACCCCTGTCTCTCCCACGCCTCCTTTTAAGATAGGCGAGAAAATTTCTGACCCTTTGAAAATGTACCTCTCGGATATTTTCACCATACCGGTGAACTTGGCGGGTCTTCCGGCTTTATCTATACCGGGAGGGTTTACGGAGCAAAACCTGCCAGTAGGGGTGCAGATTATCGGAAAGCCCCTGGATGAGTACGGAATTTTGAATCTGGGCTTTGCCTTTCAGGAAGCTACAGATTTTCATAAGAGGTCCCCGCATGGAAATTGAGTCTGTAATAGGACTGGAGATTCACACTGAATTGTCCACCCGGAGCAAGATGTTTTGCTCCTGTTCTACCCGCTTCGGTTCTTCTCCCAACACCCAGGTGTGTCCTGTATGCCTTGGTTTACCCGGCGTATTGCCGGTGGTAAACGAGGAGGCAGTAAAGATTGGAATTAAAACCTGCCTGGCGCTGAACTGCGAGATAAACAGGTACACCAGGTTTGACAGGAAAAATTATTATTACCCCGACCTTCCCAAAAACTACCAGATATCCCAGCAGTATATCCCGATAGGAGTAGATGGCTGGGTGGAGTTTGAGGTGGGGGAGGAAGTAAAAAGGGTGCGTATTCATAATGTCCACCTGGAGGAAGATGCGGGTAAAAATGTGCATGAAGAAGGTAAAAATTTCAGCCTGGTAGATTTGAACAGGGCCGGGATACCGCTCCTGGAAATTGTTACCTATCCGGATATGCGAAGTATGGAAGAGGTAAATTCTTTCATGAATGAATTGAGAAATATCCTTATATATATCGGAGCCTCGAACTGCAAGATGGAAGAAGGGCATCTGCGCTTTGAAGCAAATGTCTCTATCAGGGAGAAGGGTAGCGAGGAGCTGGGGCCGAAGGTGGAGATGAAAAACCTTAACTCTTTTAAGTCTGTTCTCCAGGCATTGGAATACGAAATAGAGAGGCAGGGAGCAAGGCTGCGCAGGGGAAAGCCTATTTACCAGGAAACGCGCTTATGGAATGAAGAAAAGGGAGAGAGTTATCCCATGCGATTCAAAGAGGAAGCGCAGGATTACCGTTACTTTCCTGAGCCGGATATTCCTCCCCTGGAGATTAGCGAAACAATGATAGAAGATATAAGAGCTACTCTCCCTGAGCTTCCTTTGAAAAAGAGGGAGCGGTTCGTAAAGGAGTATGGGCTGAGTAAAAGAGAAGCCGGAGTTCTTGTGGAAGAAAAAGAAATTTCCTGCTTTTTTGAGGAAGTGGTAAAAGCATGTCCCCATCCCAGAGTGGTAGTCAATTGGATAATGGGACCGGTGATGAGGGAGCTGAATGAGAGGGGACTTACCATAGGGGAAAGCAAGGTAACTGCTGCTAAACTGGCCAGGCTGCTTGAGATGGTAAAGAGCAATTTAATTACGCAGACAAATGCCAAGTACTGCTTGCACGAAATCTTTGATTCGGGCGAAGAGCCGGAAAAAATTGTGCAGAAAAGAGGCTGGACACAGGTGACGGATGCGGAGGAAATTGAAAAGATTGTCCGGGAAGCTATCCTGAAAAACCCTCGTGCAGTAGAAGACATAAAAAATGGTAAGAAAACAGCCTTTGGATTTCTTATCGGACAGGTAATGAAATTATCCCAGGGTAAGGCTAATCCGGGTAAAGTGAGGGAAATCTTGGAAAGGGAGCTTGGCAGCAGCAGTAAAGGTGAAGGGTGAAGGAAATAGTCTTAGCCACAAAAAATTTGGATAAGATAAAGGAAATGAGGGAAGTTTTCAAAGATATGCCGCTCAGGGTTTTAACTTTTCATGATTTTCCCTGCATGGAGGAAATCGAGGAAAGTGGAAATACTCTGGAAGAAAATGCGCTTATAAAAGCAGAAGCCTGGGCGCGCTTTACCAACAAGTGGGCATTATCCGATGATACAGGTCTGGAAGTGGAGTATCTGGGAGGCAGGCCCGGTGTCTTTTCCTCCCGTTTTGCTGGCATTGGTGCTACCTATGAAGACAACTGGAGAAAATTACTAAAACTTATGGAGGGCGTTGTATGGGAGAAAAGAAAAGCTAAATTTCGCTGTGTAGTAGCAATTGTTTCACCGCAGGGAGAAAAACTCATTGTGGAGGGGGTGACTGAGGGCTATATTACCTGTGAACCCCGGGGCAGCGAAGGATTTGGTTATGACCCGGTATTTTATGTTCCTGAGAAAGGGAAAACGTTTGGAGAAATGTCCATAGAAGAAAAGGAAGAAATCTCTCATAGAGGGAAAGCTTTAAGAATAGCTAAGGAAATTCTTAATAAGAAGTTAGAAGGTAAAGGTAATGTTAAAAATGAAAGAGTGTAACAAGGGGGAAAGATGAACAAAATATCTTTGGAGAAAATTCACGAGGAGCTCAATCCTTTTTTTGAGCCGGTGGGAGTGGCTGTAATTGGCGCCTCTCTGAACCCGGAGAAAGTAGGATACGGGTTGGTCAAGGGGTTAAAAGAGGGCGGTGTCTTCTCTCGCCCCGGGTTAAAGGGGTTTTCCGGAGGTATATATCCGGTAAACCCAAAGGTACAGGAAATTCTGGGAATCAAGTGTTTTCCTTCTATCCTGCAGGTAGAAGAAAGAGTTGACCTGGCGATAATAGCGGTTCCTTCCAAATTTGTTCCCCAGGTTATCAGGGAATGCGCCCAGAAAAAAGTCAGGGGAGCAATAATCATTTCCGCCGGTTTTTCTGAGGCAGGTAGCGAGGGCAAGAAGCTGCAGGAGGAATTTCTCAAGGTAGCTGAAGAAGCCAATATAAGGATTGTGGGCCCAAATTGCCTGGGGATTCTTTATCCTCCCAATAATTTAAATGCCAGTTTTGGTTTGACTCTTCCCTATACCGGGAAGATAGCTTTTATAAGTCAGTCCGGAGCACTGGCAGATTCAGTGATTGATTGGTCGGTCAAGGAAAAGTACGGGTTTTCTGCCCTTATAAGTTATGGCAACAAATCAGACCTGGATGTGCCTCACTTTTTAGCCTGGGCTGCTCTGGATAGGAACACGCAGTCAATATGTGTTTACACGGAAGGGCTGAATGACGGCAGGCTATTCCTGGAGATTGCCAGGGAAGTTACCCTGCGTAAGCCTGTAGTGGCTATTAAAGCAGGTAAATCCACGGTGGGCACCCGGGCAGTAAGCTCCCATACTGGTTCTTTAGCTGGTGCGTATGCAGTTTACCAGGGAGCATTTAAGCAATCCGGGATAATACCTGCCAACTCTTTGCGGGACATGTTTGATATTTCTAAGGGGCTTGCTTTGATGCCGCCCCTGAAAGGAGACAGGATTGCGATAGTCACCAACGGAGGAGGAGCGGGGGTTTTATGTGCTGATGCCCTGGAAGAGGAGGGATTGGTCCTGCCTGCACCGGCAAAGGAGATGATAGAGAGGATAGATGATAGCGGTCTTATGCATCCTGCCTGGTCAAGAAACAATCCCTTTGATATAGTGGGGGATGCTACCGCGGAAAGGTATAAAATAGTGCTGGAAGAAGCCATGCGTTCTGAACTCTACGATGGTGTAATTGTAATCCAGACCCTCCAGACAATGACCGATACGGTAAAAGATGCGGAAATAGTGGTAGAATGTTTCCGCAAGTACAATAAGCCCGTGGTTACCTCATTTATGAGGGGACAGTTTGCGGAAGAAGGCATAAAAGTGCTTGAAAATAACGGGATACCCAATTATGATGATGTGCAGGAGGCTGCACGGGTAATGGGAGCATTGGGTAAATATGGGAAATATTTAAGAGAGAGAGCAGAACAATGAAAGAAAAAATAAGAGAAATAATCGGTAAGGCGCGGGAGGAAGGAAGAAACTTCCTCCTGGAAATGGAAGCTGAAGAGATATTCAAACTTTACCAGATTCCGGTTCCTGAAACTGTGTTAGTGGAGAAAGAAGAGAACCTTGTTTCCTCGGGAGAGAAGCTGGGTTTTCCCCTGGTTATGAAAATAGTCTCGCCCCAGGTTATACATAAGACGGATGTCGGCGGTGTAAAGGTAGGGATTAAAAGTAAAGAGGATTTGTTATCCGCGTACAAATCCATGATAGGAGAAGTACAGGATAAAGTGTCAGGAGCTGAAATAAAGGGTGTATTACTGCAAAAAATGGCTCCTTCCGGGGGAAGGGAAGTGGTCCTGGGGGGATTAAAGGACCCTACATTTGGCCCTGTGGTTATGTTCGGGCTGGGTGGAATCTGGGTGGAAGTTCTCAAGGATGTATCCTTCCGTGTGGCACCTATAAATGAAACCGAAGCCAGGGAAATGGTGGATGAGATCAAAGGGAAAAAGATTCTGGAGGGAGTAAGAGGCGAAAAACCAGTGGACTTTGTTTCCCTTTGCGAAACCATTGCAAATTTCTCCCGCATGGTTTACGATTTTCCTGAATTCAAGGAAGTGGATGCAAACCCGGTATTTCTCTACTCTGATTCGCTTCTCTGCGTGGATGCAAGGATAATTCTGGAGTAATCTTTTCGTCCTTTTCTGCCGGAGTAATGCAGGGAGAGAAAAGACAAAAAAGTTCTTGCTCGCTGATATTTCTGCTTATCTTTTTAAAACAGTATAGTAGCTTTCCTGTTTTCTTCCCCAGAGGAAAAATGGCAAGAGAGTTATCCCGGTTATAAAGCCTCCTATATGTGCCCACCAGGCAATGCCTCCTGCGGCTTTATCTCCTGCCAGTAGCAGTGCGGTGGTGCCGGAGAAGAACTGCATGAGAAACCAGAATCCCAGGAAAAAGAAAGCAGGAATTTCCAAGAATGTCCAGAAAAAGAAAAAGGGTACAAGCGTGAGGATACGGGAAAAGGGAAAAAGGATGAAGTATGCTCCTAAAACTCCTGCAATTGCTCCGGAGGCTCCGATGCTGGGCACCGTGGAATGGGCATTCGTATAAATATGGAATAGCCCGGCTCCAATCCCGCTCAGAAGATAAAAGAGCAGGTAGCGAAAGTGCCCCATTCTATCCTCCACATTATCCCCAAAAATCCAGAGATAGAGCATATTTCCTATCAGGTGAAACCATCCCCCGTGCAGAAACATGGAGGTGAAGATGGGCAGAAACCTGTTTAATAGTTGATGCGGGTAGTGGGCTTTCAGGTAGAAGTAGCGTGAAGGAATCGCGCCAAAATTATATATAAACTGTTTAAGATTGGTTCCCTGGGAAAGTTCCACGAAAAAAACGAAAACATTCACCGCAATCAGTAAGGTATTGACAATGGGAAATCTGCGGGAAGGGACAGTGTCTTTCAGCGGTATCATAATCTATTTTATCCGAAAGAGGTAGAATCATCAATCAGATTAGACTATTAAGAGACTTTAGACTATAGACTTTAGACTATAGACTGGGGAAATAGTAAACAGTGAATAGTGAACAGTGAATAGGGGGTTGGCACCCTGGTATCTCGGTAATCCTGGTATCCTGGGATAGCTTTTGAGGGATGTTAGGATTTGCAAGAATGACAAGCAACCAGTCTGTCTGTCATACCTGCGCAAGCAGGTATCCAGGCAAGTAGTAAGTAGCGGGTAGTTAGTAGATAGGGGAATGGATTCCCGCTTTTGCAGAAATGACACAAGAGAAGCAGAAAGGGAAAAACCAGCTTGCGCGTCATGCCTGCGGAAGCAGGCATCCAGGGAAACAGTGAGTAGATAGTAAATAAGTGAACAGTGAGTTAGTCCCCCGTATCATGTGTCTTTCCCATCTAATGTCTAAAGTCTGATGTCTATAGTCTAACATGGGGGAATAGGCGCCCCGGCATGCGTCAGGATAGGGAACTGGTCCCGATGGACATCGGGAGAAACTGACAACTCTCCCCGTATACAGGCGGAGGCATAGGTGGAACTGACAACTCACAACTTTTAGACCATAGACCTTAGACACGTAGACTTTAGACAGGGAAAATTAAAATAGGACATCCTTTCCCGACCTGAGGTTGCCAGGTCGTGTCCTGAAGTCTGACTATAAATCCGAGTCTTCAATTATCTCCTGTTCTGGTGTAATATGTTAGGATGCAAGGTTAATTAGGAGGAAGAGACAAATCACCAGGAAAGAATTAAATATAGCTATTTTTGCAGGCACTGCAGAATCTGTGCTCTGGCAGCCCCGTCTGGAGACCTGGATTGGCCATCACATGGAATATGGAACGCTCCCAGAATCTTTCTGCGCTATGAGTAATCTGGAACAAATCAAGCAGGCAGTAGGGGATAAAATGGTTGTCCTGGACCTTTTGCCGGCAATTGATTTTCTTCCCAATCATTCCCTCGATGACCTACTTGAATTTACTCGCCGGGTGATTGATATGTTTGCACCTAAGTTAATTTTGGGTGTTTCTGATGAAATTTCTGAGGTTGGAGAGATTGAAAATGTGGAAGCTTTCTCCCGACTGGTGGATGAAATCTGTGGCCGGGCAGATTGAATAAACCGTGTGATACAGTCTGGAATATGAAAGCAGTTATCCAGAGAGTAAGCCGGGCAAAGGTTACCGTAAATGGCAAAATCGTGGGAGAAATAGGAGAGGGTTTGTTTGTTTTGCTCGGCGTTAAGAAAGGGGATACTGAAGAGCAAGCAGTAAAGATGGGGAAAAAGATAGCAAACTTGAGAATTTTCGAAGATGAAACGGGGAAGATGAATCTTAGCGTAAAAGAAACCAGGGGAGAAATTTTAGTAGTCTCTCAATTTACACTTTATGCTGATGCTCTTAAGGGACGCAGGCCTTCGTTTGAAAAAGCTGCTCCTCCCGGAGAGGCTTTCCCTCTTTACCAGAAGGTGAGAGATGTGTTGAAAGAGGAAGGGTTAATTACGAAAACGGGCGAATTCGGAGCCAG
>JALUVB010000121.1 GCA_027021085.1 bacterium | reverse complement strand
CCAGCCCGGAAAATCCCATAAAAGCCAGGGCTAAAAGCCCTGCAATAATCAGAGCCAGGGGAGCTCCTTTCAGGTGCTTCGGAACCGGAGCCAGGTCCAGGTCCTCCCTTATTCCTGCCATGATAAGCAGAGCCAGCGAGAATCCCAGCCCGGTAGAAAAGGTATAGAAGAGGGAATGGATAAAGTCATACTTTTTAAGCACCATGAAGAGAGCCACCCCCAAAATCGCACAATTCGTGGTGATAAGGGGAAGGTAAATCCCCAATGCAGAATAAAGGTGAGGAATGGCCTTACGAAAATACATCTCTAAGAACTGCACTAAACTGGCAATCACCAGGATAAACACCGGTAACTCCAGGTATGGCAGATTCTTGGGTACGAGAATCAGGTAAAAAATAGGCCAGGAGAAAAGCGCCGTTATTGTCATCACAAAGGTAACTGCCATACCCATACCCAGGGCAGTATCAAGTTTGCGCGAAACTCCCAGGTAAGGGCATATGCCCAGAAAATAAGCAAAGACTATATTCTGGGTGGTAAGTGCAGCCAGAAAAATCAATAAAAAATCCATATAAGCTTACCTCGCAGATTTTTTCTGGAATGTATTGTTTATCCCCAGTATTACCCCCAGAGACAAAAATGCCCCGGGTGGAAGTGCCATTATCACCCAGGGGGTAAACCACTGTCCCAGCACCGGGTGTCCTAAAAGTGTACCAAATCCCAGTATCTCTCTCACCGTGGAAAGGATGACAAGAGCAAGGGTAAATCCTATACCCATTCCCAGAGCATCCAGGAAACTCAGCCATACCGGGTTCTTGGAGGAGAAAGCTTCCTGCCTGCCCATGATAATACAATTTACCACAATAAGAGGAACGTAAGGGCCTAATTTCTTACTCAGGAAAGGATAGTTTGCCCTCAAGAAGTAATCAACCAGCACCACAAAAGTAGCAATGATAACAATAAAGGTAGGCATACGCACCTGTTTGGGAATGAGCCTTCTGAAAGCAGAGATAACCGTGGAAGAAGCTACCAGGACAAAAACCACTGCCAGTCCCATGGCAATACCATTGGAAAGATAACCAGTAACCGCCAGGGTGGGACACATGCCTAAAATCTGTCGGAAAACCGGGTTCTCTCTCCACAGCCCTTTGATAAACACTATATACGATTTCATTTATTCTTCTCCACAAATTCCTTGAGAATTTTTACGTAATTGTTTACTATGCTCACCACTGCCCGGGAGGATATGGTAGCCCCCGTGATAGCTTCGACCTCGTTCTCCCTTTCTATTTTGCCTTTTACTACATCTAATTTCTCTGCTTCCTTCCCTTTAAACTGTCCTTTGAAAGAGGGCTCATCTATTTTGGCTCCCAGTCCGGGTGTTTCCTGCGATTCCAGTATGTCTATCCCCAAAATCTTCTCCCCCTCCTTATCCAGGGCAATGAGCAGGCTGATTTCCCCCTGGAATCCGCCCCCTTTCCCAATTATCGCATAGCCTACAACTTCTCCTCCCTTGCCCCGACAAATAAAAACCCTTTTCCCCTGAAAAGATCTTTCCTGGTAAGAAGCCGCGGGTACCAGTAAAAGCAATGAGTTTTCAATCTCCTTCTTTAAGTTCGCCTCTATTTTGGGAAGCATCTTGTTGTAGACAAAAGAAAGGGAACCACCGGAAAATGCGCCTACTACTAAAAGAGTAAGAACCATCTTTACCCGGTAGTTCATTTCTTGCCTCCCAGGGGAAGTGGACGGGTAAGCCGGTTTATCAGAGGAGTAAAGGAATTCATTATCAATATAGAGTACATTACTCCCTCCGGATACCCCCCGAACAGACGGATAAAGACTATCAAGGCTCCCATGCCCATGCCAAATACCCATCTACCCTTCTTTGTATAGGGCGTGGTTACCGGGTCAGTGGCCATGAACAGCGCTCCCAGAAGGAACCCTCCAGCCAGTAGGTGGAAAGCGGGTGAAGGATAGTTCTTCCCCGTGAAATAGAAAATGGAAGAAAGGACAACCAGGGTAAGGAAAGCAGCAAGGGGTATGCGAAAATCCGCTATCCTGAGAGCAATAAGAATCAGCCCGCCTACAATTAACCCTATGGAAAATACTTCTCCCATGCTTCCCGGGTGCAGTCCGAAGAGAAGTTTCTGCAGGGGATAAATACCGTCACCGCTGAACTTGGGAAGGGTAGTAGCCAAGGGAGTGGCCCGGGTAATAGTATCCACAGAAATCCAGGAGGATTGCGCAGCAGGTACTCCCCAGGTAGTAAGCTGTACGGGAAAAGAAGCCATGAGAAAAGCTCTTCCCAAAAGGGCAGGATTGAAAATGTTGTAGCCCAATCCTCCAAATACTTCCTTTCCCAGAGAAATAGCAACGAACCCACCCAGAGCTGCCATCCAGAGAGGCAGATAGGGAGGAAGAACCATGG
>JALUVB010000120.1 GCA_027021085.1 bacterium | reverse complement strand
CCAGCCCGGAAAATCCCATAAAAGCCAGGGCTAAAAGCCCTGCAATAATCAGAGCCAGGGGAGCTCCTTTCAGGTGCTTCGGAACCGGAGCCAGGTCCAGGTCCTCCCTTATTCCTGCCATGATAAGAAGAGCCAGCGAAAATCCCAGCCCGGTAGAAAAGGTATAGAAGAGGGAATGGATAAAGTCATACTTTTTCAGCACCATGAAGAGAGCCACCCCCAAAATCGCACAATTCGTGGTGATAAGGGGAAGGTAAATCCCCAATGCAGAATAAAGGTGAGGGATGGCCTTACGAAAATACATCTCTAAGAACTGCACTAAACTGGCAATCACCAGGATAAACACCGGTAACTCCAGGTAAGGCAGATTCTTGGGCACGAGAATCAGGTAAAAAATAGGCCAGGAGAAAAGCGCCGTTATAGTCATCACAAAGGTAACTGCCATACCCATACCCAGGGCAGTATCAAGTTTGCGCGAAACTCCCAGGTAAGGGCATATGCCCAGAAAATAAGCAAAGACTATATTCTGGGTAGTAAGTGCAGCCAGAAAAATCAATAAAAAATCCATATAAGCTTACCTCGCAGATTTTTTCTGGAAAGTATTATTTATCCCCAGTATTACCCCCAGAGACAAAAATGCCCCGGGTGGAAGTGCCATTATCACCCAGGGGGTAAACCACTGTCCCAGCACCGGGTGTCCTAAAAGTGTACCAAATCCCAGTATCTCTCTTACCGTGGAAAGGATGACAAGAGCAAGGGTAAATCCTATACCCATTCCCAGAGCATCCAGGAAACTCAGCCATACCGGGTTCTTGGAGGAGAAAGCTTCCTGCCTGCCCATGATAATGCAATTTACCACAATAAGAGGAACGTAAGGGCCTAATTTCTTACTCAGGAAAGGATAGTTTGCCCTCAAGAAGTAATCAACCAGCACCACAAAAGTAGCAATGATAACAATAAAGGTAGGCATACGCACCTGTTTGGGAATGAGCCTTCTGAAAGCAGAGATAACCGTGGAAGAAGCTACCAGGACAAAAACCACTGCCAGTCCCATGGCAATACCATTGGAAAGATAACCAGTAACCGCCAGGGTGGGACACATGCCTAAAATCTGTCGAAAAACCGGGTTCTCTCTCCACAGCCCTTTGATAAACACTATATACGATTTCATTTATTCTTCTCCACAAATTCCTTGAGAATTTTTACGTAATTGTTTACTATGCTCACCACTGCACGGGAGGATATGGTAGCCCCCGTGATAGCTTCAACCTCGTTCTCCTTTTCTATTTTGCCTTTTACTACATCTAATTGCTCTGCTTCCTTCCCTTTAAACTGTCCTTTGAAAGAGGGCTCATCTATTTTGGCTCCCAGTCCGGGAGTTTCTTGCGATTCCAGTATGTCTATCCCTAAAATCTTCTTCCCCTCCTTATCCAGGGCAATGAGCAGGCTGATTTCCCCCTGGAATCCGCCCCCTTTCCCAATTATCGCATAGCCTACAATTTCTCCTCCCTTGCCCCGACAAATAAAAACCCTTTTCCCCTGAAAAGATTTTTCCTGGTAAGAAGCCGCGGGTACCAGTAAAAGCAATGAGTTTTCAATCTCCTTCTTTAAGTTCGCCTCTATTTTGGGAAGCATCTTGTTGTAGACAAAAGAAAGGGAACCACCGGAGAATGCGCCTACTACTAAAAGAGTAAGAACCATTTTTACCCGGTAGTTCATTTCTTGCCTCCCAGGGGAAGTGGACGGGTAAGCCGGTTTATCAGAGGAGTAAAGGAATTCATTATCAATATAGAGTACATTACTCCCTCCGGATACCCACCGAATAGACGGATAAAGACTATCAAGGCTCCCATGCCCATGCCAAATACCCATCTACCCTTCTTTGTATAGGGCGTGGTTACCGGGTCAGTGGCCATGAACAGCGCTCCCAGAAGAAACCCTCCAGCCAGTAGGTGGAAAGCGGGAGAAGGATAGCTCTTCCCCGTGAAATAAAAAATGGAAGAAAGGACAACCAGGGTAAGGAAAGCAGCAAGGGGTATGCGAAAATCCGCTATCCTGAGAGCAATAAGAATCAGCCCGCCTACAATTAACCCTATAGAAAATACCTCTCCCATGCTTCCCGGGTGCAGTCCGAAGAGAAGTTTCTGCAGGGGATAAATACCGTTACCGCTGAACTTGGGAAGGGTGGTAGCTAAGGGAGTGGCCCGGGTAATAGTATCCACAGAAATCCAGGAAGATTGCGCAGCAGGTACTCCCCAGGTAGTAAGCTGCACGGGAAAAGAAGCCATGAGAAAAGCCCTTCCCAAAAGGGCAGGATTGAAAATGTTGTAGCCCAATCCTCCAAATACTTCCTTTCCCAGAGAAATAGCAACGAACCCACCCAGAGCTGCCATCCAGAGAGGCAGATAGGGAGGAAGAACCATGG
>JALUVB010000119.1 GCA_027021085.1 bacterium | reverse complement strand
TTCTACTTCTCTACTCTTGCAGCGAGGACATCTCGTTTCTTCTTCGCAAGCAGAGACTCCCCTTAAAAGCTCGAAGGTTTTCCCGCATTCTTTGCAGAGATAGGTAAAAATCGGCATTTTAACCTTTTTTTGATAACAAAGCTAACTTTCTGTTTTATTTTACCACAGGAAGGAAGTTCCCTTAGAGCAATTCTAACAACGGCTCTATCCCAATACCCAAAAGAGCATGGGATTACTTACCCATAGTTGAATGCCAGTTTTTGCATTGAGAGATTAACCCCGCAAGAATAGTGGCACGGGCTTTACATATTGCGGGTACTATTTCTTCTTTTCCAGCTGTTCTTCTAAACTCTTTATCCTGCTTTCCAGCTGTTTTATAGCTTCCACCACAGGGTCAGGGAGTCTTTCATGATGAAGGTCAATAACTGGTTTACCTTTTTCCTTTACAATTCTGCCGGGAATTCCCACCACGGTGGAATGAGAGGGGACATCTTTGACCACCACCGAGCCGGCTCCAATCCTTGACCACTCACCAATAGTAATATTACCCAGCACCTTTGCTCCTGCCCCGATGACTACATGGTCTTTAATTGTAGGATGTCTCTTTTTTTTCTCCAGGCTCACCCCCCCCAGAACCACCCCCTGGTAAAGGAGCACATCATTTCCTATCTCTGTGGTCTCTCCAATTACCACCCCCATGCCGTGGTCAATAAAGAACTTTCTCCCTATTTCAGCTCCCGGATGAATCTCAATTCCGGTGAGGAAACGGCCGATATGGGAAATAAATCGGGCAGGCACAGCCAACCCCTTCTTCCAGAACCAGTGGGCAATTCTATGCAACCAGAGCGCGTGAAGCCCCGGATAGCAGAGAATTACCTCCCAGAAAGTCCTTGCTGCCGGGTCTCTCTTAAATACCGTCCTTATATCCTCATTTATAGTCTCCCAAAAACCTGCCATTATATCCTCCAATTTGGCTTTTAGCTCCGGGTGCTCAATTTATTATCCACTCTTAACCCTCAAACATCTACCTGGAAGTATATATAACACACCGCAAAATGTCAATTTAACTGTAGAAAGGATTTCCTTTATAGGGTAAAATAGTGGTGTTTTTTTTGAGGGTTTGTAGTATAATCTTCCCCCATAAGGAGGTGTCGTTATGGAAATCCTGGAAAGTATTGCGGAAGCAGTAATCAAGGGAAGAGCTAATGAAGTGGAGGAACTGGTGAAAAAAGCTCTGGATGAGGGAATAGAGGTACAGGATGTTTTAAACAAAGGCTTAATAGCCGGTATGAATGTGGTAGGGGTTAAATTCAAGAGCAACGAGTTTTACGTGCCGGAGGTACTAATTGCTGCCCGGGCAATGAGCAAGGGCATGGATATTGTGAAACCACTTCTGGTGAAATCAGGGATTAAACCCCTGGCAAAATACATCATAGGGACAGTCAAAGGCGATCTTCACGATATCGGGAAGAACCTCGTATCCATGATGTTGCGAGGAGCAGGTTTCGAGGTGATCGACCTGGGAGTAGATGTGCCAGCTGAGAAGTTCGTAGAGACGGTAAAAAATGAAAATGTGCCTTTAATAGGTCTGAGTGCCTTACTTACCACTACCATGCCCTCTATGAAGGAAGTGATAGAGGCATTGAAACAGGCAGGTGTAAGGGAAAAAGTGAAGGTCATGGTAGGAGGAGCACCTCTTACCCAGGAATATGCGGATGAAATTGAGGCAGACGGATATGCTCCAGACGCAGCTACTGCCGTAGACGTGGCAAAACGCTTACTCCAAGCATAAAACATATAAAAATAAAAAATAAGGGGCGGTGAGTGAATCACTCACCGCTCTTTTTTTATAAATAAGTTGTTTTTGCCTGAGCCACAGGGAGAGAAGATTTATGAGTTACCAGTCCCGAGGTATGTTGGAACGTCAATTCCCCCATGTTAGACTATAGACATCAGACTTTAGACATTAGACGGGAAAGACACATGATACGGGGGACCAACTCACTGTTCTCTGTTCACTATCTTTTCCCCTCACTACTCACTACCCGCTGCTCACTGCTTTACTGGATGCCTGCTTCCGCAGGCATGACATGTGGGCTGGTTTTTTCCCCTTTCTGCTTCTCTTTCGTCATTCCTGCACAAGCAGGAATCTATCCCTCTCAGCAAGAAACCAGGATACCAGGATACCAATTTACTGGTTACTTTCCTTCTCTTCACTACTTTCTCCCCATTCACCATTCACTACTCACTGCTCACTATTCTCCCAGTCTACAGTCTCAAGTCTACGGTCTAAGGTCTAATACGCTCCCCTGCCCAAGAGAACCTGGGGGATAGTTTTGAGAAGAATGATAATATCCAGCAATAAGGACTGGTTTTTTATATAATAAAAATCGTATTCCAGGTTCTCGTGCAGTGGCAAGTCTTTTCTACCCATAATCTGCCACAATCCCGTTATTCCGGGTTTTACCTCCAGCCTTTTCCTCTGCCAATCCTGGTACTTCTCTACAATAAAAGGCATCTCCGGCCGTGGTCCCACTAAGCTCATATCCCCTTTCAAAACATTTACCAATTGAGGAAGTTCATCCAGACTCGTCCTACGTATTATGCGCCCCACCCGGGTTATGCGGGAATCATGGGGGGAACGAGGGGCATAACCAAAGGGATGCACATCATTTCTCATCGTGCGGAATTTAAGCATCTTGAAGATTCGCCCTTTCTCCCCTACCCTTTCCTGCAGGAAGAATACAGGTCCTGCTGAATCCAATTTTATCGCGATAGGGATTATTATCCACAAGGGAAGAGAAATAATCATCCCAAATAAAGAAAAGGCAATATCCATCGTCCTTTTTAAGGTTCTGCTCCACCCGGCTATACCCCCCATACCCAGGGAGTATATGGGAATGCCATCCAGCTCTCCCAGTCCTGTCTTTTCTACAAGCACTCCGAACAGGTCTGCCATAATTTTTACCTCTACTCCGTGCTTATCGCAGAGGAAGAGGAGCGGCAACAGTTTCTCCCGGGGAAAATCGGGAAGAGCAAAGAAAACCTCATTGAACTTATCCTCCTGCAAAATTTCCTCTAACCTATCCAGAGCACCCAGATATTCTGCATCTCCTATCTGCCTTCCTTCCCCTCCTTCCGGCGTAAGTATCCCTATCTCCCTGTATTCTTTATCCGGAAGGTCCACCAGTTTCTGGTAAATGCGGGGAATAACTTCTTCCTCTCCTACCAGAAGTATATTCAGAGAAGGCTCCCGGAAAATCCTGTGCAGCGCAACTCTTACCAGGTAAAGCAACAGCAGGTTAATCACGGCAAAGAAAAGCACAACCATGCGTCCTATTCTGAGCTCCTTGAAAAGAAAGGCTAAAGACATGATTACCAGAACAGAAAGCAAGGTCGCCCGCGAAATTCTCTGTAAATTCTCAAAGCCTGTTATATCCTTTTTCCTCTCATAGAACCCAAAGAAGGCATAAATGGGAAGGGAAAAAAGAAGAATATAAGGGAGAAAATAGAGGTAAGAGGAAAAAGGATTAAGAGGCCTGGGGAAGAAAGGATTCAACCAGTAGCGGAGCAGATAAGCAAGCATCCAGGAGAGAGAAATAACTATCCCATCCGCCAGCACAAAAATCAACCTTCCCCATCTGGTTTTACTCATTCCTGAAAATTATAACAGTATTTTGACATTTAGAAAATTCGACTGTTTTGTAGGAAAGGGAAATTTTTGTTATATTATACGCATGAAAGTCTGGGAAAAAAGATTCAGCGAGTTGCCGGATGATTCCATACTTGAGTTTACTTCTTCTCTAAAAGACGATCTTTTTCTCTACCCCTATGACATAAAAGGAAGCCAGGCGCATGTAGAAATGCTTTGCCAGGCAGGCTATGTTTCCCAGGAAGAAAAGAAAATTCTCACAGAGGCCCTGGAAAAGATAAGAGGAGAACTTGACCAGGGAGTCTTTCCCTTCCAGAAGGATGAAGATATTCACATGGCAATTGAAAGAAGATTGCAGGAATTGGTAGGCGAAGTAGCAGACAAATTGCATACTGCCCGCAGCCGCAATGACCAGGTGGTGCTCGATGAAAAAATGTTTCTGAAGGACAAGATTGCAGTAATTATTGAAAAAATTGAAGGTTTTCAGGAGATTATACTGAGCAAGGCAGAAGAAAACATAGAAGTTATTATGCCTGGCTTTACACATTTTCGTCCTGCACAACCGGTTCTCTTTTCCCACTGGCTGATGGCTTACTTCTGGATGCTGGAAAGGGATAAAGAGAGATTTAAAGACGTGTTAAGAAGGAGCGATGTTCTTCCCCTGGGAAGCGGAGCACTGGCGGGAACTTCTCTTAATATAGACAGGGAGTCTCTGGCTGAAAAACTTGCCTTCTCTCGTATTTCTCCCAATAGCATGGACGCAGTTTCGGAAAGGGATTTCATTATAGAATTTGTTTTTTCTTCTTCCCTTCTTTTTCTGCATCTTTCCCGTTTAAGCGAAGAACTTATCATCTATTCCTCTCCTTTCTTTGCCTGGATAACCATTCCGGATAAATACTGCACGGGCTCCAGCATTATGCCGCAGAAAAAGAATCCGGACATACTGGAACTAATCAGGGGGAAAGCCTCTAAAATCCTGGGCTATGCAACTGCAATTTCCTCCCTGGTAAAAAGCCTCCCTCTCACTTATAATCGCGACCTCCAGGAGGATAAGGAGGTTTTACGGGAAACCCCGCGGGAAGTGATAGCAACGCTTGAAATCATGCAGAAGATTTTGCAAGAGATGGATATACATCCTGCCAATATGCAGAGAAACGCTGAAACTTCTTATGTCCTGGCCACTGACCTGGTGGAACTAATGGTAGAGAAAGGCACGCCTTTCCGCCAGGCTTACCGAAAAGTGGGAGAAATAGTTAAAATACTGGAAGAACAGGGGAAAGATTTCGCCTCCTTAAGCCAGGAAGAATGGGACAAATACTTTCCTTTTCCCAGGGAAGAGATGAAAGATTTCGAGGTAAAAATCTCCGTGGCAAGGAAAAAATCACCAGGCGGGACTGCACCCTTCCGGGTAAAAGAACAGATAGCCAGGGGACGGGAACTCCTGTCAAAACAAAAATGATAACACTCCCTCCACCTCTCCTTAAAGGGAAGATTTCCTTAGAAGAAGCTATCCTGCAAAGGCATTCTGCCCGGGAGTATCTTTCTCTCCCTCTTAACCTTCAACAGGTTTCTCAACTCCTCTGGGCTGCCCAGGGAATCACAGAAAAGGAGAGCAACAGGAGGGCAGCTCCTTCTGCCGGGGCTACTTATCCATTGGAAATATATGTAGTCTCCGGAGAGGTGGAAGGACTGGCCCCGGGCGTTTACAAGTACTATCCTTCCACCCATTCCTTGGCACTTCACCTGAGCGGAGATAAACGGCGTTCCCTATCAAAAGCTGCCCTTAACCAGAGATGGGTAAGTGAAGCACCTGCTGCCCTGTTAATTTCTGCCGTGTATGCCCGAACCACCTTCAGGTACGGCAAACGAGGCATTAGATACGTGGACATGGAAGCTGGCCATGCGGCGGAGAACCTATCTCTACAATGCATATCTTTAGGATTAGGAAGTGTGGTGGTGGGTGCATTTGATGATGAAAAAGTGAAAGAAGTTTTAAATTTACCCGGGGAAGAAGAACCACTTTATATTTTACCTGTGGGAAAAGTTTCTGCTATATCCTGATGAGGTAAGGATGGAGTTAGAGGTAAAAGGGAAAAAAGCTCTGATAACCGGAGGAACAAGCGGGATAGGAAGAGCTACAAGTATTATTTTTTCTGAAGCAGGGATAGACGTGGCAGTGAACTACTGCAGAAATGATGAAAAGGCTTTTTCCCTGATGCAGGAATTAAAAAACACACCGGGGAAAGCAATCCTGGCCAAAGGGGATATCTCAGATTACCAGGAAACCCGGAAAGTGGTGGAGAAAACAATCAAGGAATTTGGCACCATAGATATCCTGGTGCATTCAGCCGGTATCCCCACTCCGGAAGAAGACACCCCGGAAAACTGGGACCGGGTTATGCGAGTACATCTTTACAGCTGCTACAACCTGGAGAAATTTGTTGTCCCCGTTATGAAAGAGAAAAAAAGTGGAAAAATTGTAATCGTTTCTTCCCTCACTGCCCATACCTGCGGATACAATGCTTATTGTGCAGCCCAGGCAGGTAAAATATGTTTTGCCAAGGGATTGGCCAGAGAACTGGCCCCCCATAATATAAATGTAAATACTGTTTCTCCCGGCACTATTTTCACCCCCATGCTTGAACCATATATCCCGGCCGAAAAAAGGAGAGAATTTACCGAGGAGAACATACCCCTGTATAAAAGCAAGCCCGGTTATCCCGAAGGGAAAGAGGTAGCAAAGGTTATCCTCTTTTTAGCCTCCAGCCTGGCAGAGCATATCACCGGAGAGGATATAGTAGTAGACGGAGGACAATTTATCCACTCCTGAACGGATTCTTTCTGGTAAAATATAGGCGATGGTAAAAATAGGGAACTTAAAAATAGGGGAGGGTAATCCTCTGCTGCTTATTGCCGGCCCCTGTGTAATAGAGAATGAAGAGTTAACCTTAGATATAGCAGGGGAATTAAAGGAAATTACCCGGAGGCTGAATTTTCCCTTCATTTTCAAAGCTTCCTACGATAAGGCAAACCGCACATCCCTGCATTCTTTCCGGGGCCCCGGGTTAAAAGAAGGGCTGGAAATTTTAAGAAAAGTCAAAGATAAGCTTGGCCTCCTGATTCTAACTGACATCCACTGCACCACCCAGGTTAAACAGGTAGCCGAGGTAGTGGATGTTCTCCAGATACCGGCTTTTCTTTCCCGGCAGACGGACTTGCTTCTGGAAGCAGGCAAAACCGGAAAACCGGTAAACATTAAAAAGGGACAATTCATGTCCCCTTTAAATATGCAGCAGGCAGCAGAGAAAGTGGTCTCTACCGGAAACAAGAATATTCTCCTCACCGAAAGAGGCTCTTTCTTTGGCTATGGGGAACTGGTGGTGGATATGAGAAGCCTCCCTTTAATGAGAAACCTGGGTTATCCGGTAATTTTTGATGCCACCCATTCTGTGCAAATGCCGGGAGGAAAGGGGACTTCCTCGGGAGGAAGGAGAGAATTTATCCCCTATCTTTCACGCGCTGCCGTCGCCTGCGGCGTGGACGGTTTATTCATCGAAACACACCCTAATCCCGAAAAGGCACTTTCCGATGGACCAAATATGCTGTCCCTTAAGGATGTAGAAAGTCTCCTGAAAGTGCTGAAAGAAATACACGAGGTAGTAAATTGCACAACTTCATAACCTATCTCAATAATCATCCCCTCGTGTATGCCTTTTTTACGGTTTTTACCATGGGAGCTTTTTCCCTTTTATTTTATTTCTCCTGTAAACTATTCGAAAAAAGATAAGATGTATTCACCTTTTAGTGGAGTGGAAGTAAACGGCTGGATTCTTCCCCTGTTAGGAGTCACTGCCGGAGCCACTTCGGGATTCTGGGGAGTGGGAGGAGGCTGGGTAATCACCCCTGCTCTCTTTATCTTAGGATTGCCTATGAATCTGGCCATCGGGACATCTCTTTCCTTTATATACGCACAGGGAATAATCTCTTCCCTGAAACATAGAGAAATGGGCAATATAAACTTTCCCGTAGGCTTTTTGATACTTATCGGGATGATTCCCTCTGTTGAACTTGGCGTAAGGACAGTGGACTTTCTTACCAGGAAAGGGAACGTGGATACATTCCTGGGCTACTTTTATATCTTTTTCCTCTTCCTCATCTTTCTGCTCACTTTCAAAGAATCATACAATGCCAAGAAAAGGAAAGAAGAGATAACTTTCTCCCTGAAAGATAAATGTTTTCTTTTACGCATGCCTCCTATATTGAAACTTTCCGGCGAGGAATATTCCTTATGGAGTATACTTATCACCGGGATGCTGGGAGGCTTCTTTTCCGGACTCCTGGGTATCGGAGGAGGAATACTTTACCTCCCCCTGATGGTCTATGTCCTGGGACTTCCCACCAAGACAGCAGTAGGCACTTCCCTTTTCAATACTGTCCTGGCAGGAGTATTTGGAACTTTCTCCCATGCTTACCAGGGAAACGTGGACCTTCTGTATGGACTCCTGCTGTTATTCGGAGGGGTCATAGGAGCACGCTTAGGGGCACTGGCCACTAAATATACCACGGGAGCAAATATAAGATTCCTCTTCTCCCTCGGTGTGGGAGCCACATGTCTTGCGGTGCTCTTGAAAATGTTGCAGGCTTTCTGGGCTTCTTTTTCTCTTATCATGGGAGTTGCAGGAGGCATGTCAATTGTAGTAATTTATTATTTGATAAAAGGTAAATATGGAAAAGGATTACATAAACTGGGCTAAGGAAGTATTAAAGGAAGAGGCGCAGGCCATAAAGGAATCTGCAAATAAGCTGGGAGAACCATTTAACAAAGCAGTGGAAATAATACTTTCCTCAGCAGGAAGGGTAGTAGTCACAGGTGTGGGGAAGTCCGGGATTATAGGAAAAAAAATCTCGGCTACCCTCTCTTCCACAGGCACACCTTCCTTATTCCTGCATCCCGGGGAAGCAGTACACGGTGACCTGGGAATGGTTTCTCCGGAAGATATACTCCTGGCCATTTCTCATTCCGGGGAAACAGAAGAAATAGTAAGACTTCTTCCCTTCTTTAAAAGGCAGGGAAATCCTATTATCGCTTTCACCGGGAACTTGCGCTCTACCCTGGGCAGGAATGCGGATGTTTCCATAGACATCGGGGTAAAGAAAGAAGCCTGTCCCCTGGGACTGGCTCCCACCTCCTCCACCACGGTTACCTTAGCCATGGGTGATGCCCTGGCCATTGTCCTGCTCAAACAGAAAGGTTTCGGGAAGAAAGACTTTGCCCGTATTCATCCCGGAGGTTCTCTGGGTAAAAGATTGATGCTTAAAGTGGAAAAAGTTATGCGCACAGGCGCAGGCATTCCTAAGGTGCAAGCAGGCACCACGCTGAAAGAATGCCTCAAAGAAATAAGCAGCAAGACTCTTGGCTTTACCACTGTCCTGGATAAAAAAGGCAGATTAATGGGAATTATAACCGACGGTGACCTGAGAAGAGCATTGGAGAAAGAAATAGATTTCCAATCTACCCGGGTGGAAGAAATAATGACAAAAAACCCCTTGACTATCAATAAAGAGAAATATGCGCACGAGGCACTGGAAATCATGGAAAAAAACGGGGTGACTTCTTTGATAATCAAAACCAAAGAGGGAGAAGTGGAAGGGGTAGTGCATCTTCATGACCTTCTGGGAAGAGGGGAATTCAGGTTTGAACTGCATGGATAAAATGAAGGAAAGACTATCCAGGATAAAACTTCTTCTTATGGATGTTGATGGAGTTCTCACAGACGGTAAGATAAGCTACCTGGGAAAAGAAGAATTCACCTCCTTTCATGTGCAGGATGGCATGGGGATAGTCATTGCCCAGAAAAAAGGCTTGAAAATAGGCTGGGTATCCAGCCGCCAGTCTATTTCTCTCCTCACCCGGGGAGAAAGCCTGAAAGTTTCTTATCTTTACTTAGGAAGAGAAAACAAAATAAAAGCCGTGCAGGAGATAGCTGGCAATGAACAAATCTGCCTGGAAGAAATCGCCTACATCGGCGATGATATCAATGACCTGCCTGTTTTCAGAAGTGTGGGAGTAAAATTTGCCGTGGCTAATGCACGCGATGAATTAAAGGAGAAAGCCGACCTGGTTACAAAAAATAAAGGCGGCGAAGGAGCAGTAAGAGAAGTAATTGAACTAATCCTGAAGGCAAAAGGATTATGGGAGTACTAATAAATCTTTGCTAAGGAGCAGGGCAAGATGTCTTACTTATTAGGAATAGACCTGGGAACCACAGGAGTCAAGGTTCTTTTGGTAGATAAAAACGGCGGCCTGGCAGATTCCCTTACCCGGGAGTATCCGCTTCTCACTCCCCGCCCGGGCTGGGCGGAACAAAACCCCGCTGACTGGAAAGAAAACACCCTGATAGCACTCAGGGAGATACGGAAAAGAAACAAAGAAAAGGAAATCGCCGCTATAGGGCTTACCGGCCAGATGCACGGCGCTGTTTTACTGGACGGCAAGGGAGAAGTAATAAGACCGGCAATTCTCTGGTGTGACCAGCGAACCGCCCGGGAAACTGAAGAAATCCATGCAATCTTCGGCTACGAAAAATTCCTCTCCATCACCGGTAATCCTGCTCTCACCGGATTTACCGCCCCAAAAATTCTCTGGGTAAAGAAAAATGAAGCGGAAAATTTCAGAAAAATTTCCAAAATACTTCTTCCTAAAGACTACCTGAGATTTATCCTTACCGGAGATTTCTTCTCCGATGTTTCAGATGCCTCCGGAACCAGCCTTTTTGAAGTGAGAAAAAGGAATTGGAGCCAGGAGATAATCAAAGGACTGCAACTAAAGAGCGAATGGCTGCCCGAAGTTAAGGAATCAGTAGAAGTGACCGGGAAAATCAGCAAAGAAACAGCCGCAATTACAGGAATAAAAGAAGGAACTCCCGTGGTAGCAGGAGCCGGAGACCAGGCTGCCAGCGCCTTCGGATGCGGAATAACAGAAGAAGGAATAGTATCCGTAACCTTAGGTACTTCCGGCGTGGTATTTGCCTCCACAGACAGCATGAAATGCGAACAGGAAGGGAAACTGCATTCATTCTGCCATGCAGTAAGGGGGAAATGGCACCTCATGGGAGTAATGCTTTCAGCCGGGGGGAGTTTCCGCTGGTTAAGAGATACACTGGGTAAGGAAGAAAAAGAGATAGGCAGAAAAGAAGGAATCGACCCCTATCAGCTTCTTACCAGGCAAGCAGAAGGAGTACCCGCAGGAAGCGAAGGAGTTATATTCCTCCCCTACCTCGCCGGTGAGCGCACCCCCCACCAGGA
>JALUVB010000118.1 GCA_027021085.1 bacterium | reverse complement strand
GCAGTGTATAGATGCGGGCTTACCCATCTTTGTAGAGAAACCCTCTGCAATTTCCTATAAAGCAGCCCTGGACTTAGCCGAGTATGCCAGAAAAAAGGGGCTCTGGGGGGCAGTTGCCTATATGAAAAGATTTTCTACCGCTTACAGGATGGCAAAAGAAATTGTGGCAAGAGAAGAATTTGGCAGGGTAAGTTTACTTGAGGTAAGGTTTGCCAATGGTCCGTATCCTGCAATCTGGGGAATAAAGGAAAATGCAAAAGCGTTTTTGATAGGGCAGGTTATTCACATGTTCAATCTCGTCCGTTTTTTTGCCGGAGAAGTAAGTGAAGTTTATGCAAGGTTGAAACAGGTCACGCCGGATAAATTTGGCTATATGATTAACCTGGAGTTTAAAGAGGGAACGATAGGGATGTTGAACTTGAATGCGCTGGAGACTCCTGAATGGTGTGCCAGTGAAAAATTCATAGTTACAGGAATTGATAACTGGCTTGAAGTGGATAATATTATCCATCTGCGTTACCATCCTAAAAATGCTCCGGTAAAGGGGTTTGAGGTAGCCGGAAGGTACCAGAGTATTGAGTGGCAGCCGGATTGGACAGAGCTGATGGCTACAAAAGCAGAAGGATGTTTCGGTTACCGGGGAGAGCTGGAAAACTTTGCCCTCTCGCTTCTGAAGAAAGCAAAGCCAAGCTCAGACTTGTTTGACGGGGCAAAGGATATGCAAATTGCCGAAGCAGTGTGGGAAAGTGCGACTACTAAAAAGATAATAAAACTATATTAAGGGAGGAAAGCATGATTAAAATAGGCCTTGTGGGTGGGGTTAAAGAATACCATGGCATAAGCTTTGCTGAAATATTCAATGGCTACAATAAAGAAGAAGCAGTTAAGAGGGAATGGGACGCTCTATATGATGTAAACTTGGATAGAGATGCCCGCATTACCCATGTGTGGGACGAAAACAGGAAAAACGTAGAAGAAGTAGCCAGAATCTGTAAAATAGAAAATATAACCGCCAAAAAGGAAGATATGATAGGTGAAGTGGACGGTGTAATAATTACAGACGATTGCACCATGCAGCACCAGAGACGGGCAATTCCGTTTATTGAAGCGGGAATTCCTGCTTTCATTGACAAACCACTTTCTCCGGATATAGAAGAAGCAGAGAAAATAGTGGCACTGGCAAAAAAACACAACACCCCTATAATGAGCTGTTCTGCTCTTCGTTATGCAAAAGAAACCGAAGACCTGAGAGAAGGCAGAGACAGTATAGGAGAAATTCTTACCGGTTTTAGCATCTGCCGGGAATGGCAGGGAAGCTTGGTCTTCTATGGAATCCATGCCCTGGAATTACTGTATTCTGTAATCGGAGGGGGTATAGAATCGGTTGAAAATGCGGGGAGAAAAGGCGAGGATATTCTAATTCTCAAATACAGGGACGGACGTCAATTTATAGTCTCTTCCTACGAGGGTATTTCTCCTTTATTCCAGGTAGGCCTGTATGGAACAGAGGGCAGCAGGGTGATTACGGCAAAAGACGCAGGGTATTTCTATGCTGAAATGTTAAGGAAGTTCGTGGAGATGGTAGAAACCGGCAGGGAACCCTTCCCGCCCGAAGAAACCCTGGAAATAATCAGCACCCTGGTTAAGGGAGAAAAGACTTAGGCAAAATAGTTTTTCTTTTAATGAATCCAGAGTGGGCTTTTGAATAGCGTAGGCTATGGTCTAAGGTCCAAGAGTTGTGAGTTATGAGTTGCCAGTTCCCTGTCCCGGCGCATGCCGGGGCGCCTGCTCCCCCATGTTAGACTATAGACATCAGACTTTAGACATTAGACGGGAAAGACACATGATACGGAGGCCCTAACTCACTGTTCACTATTTACTATCTTCCCTCGCTACTAACTACTCTTCACTATACTTTCAGTTTACAGTCTATAGTCTTGCGTGGATGCCTGCTTGCGCAGGCATGACAGGCAGGCAGGAAACCAGGACACTAAGATACTAGGATACCAGAGTACCAAACCCCTATTCACGGTTTACTGTTCACTATTTACTGTTTACTACCCTTCCCCTCGCTGCTCGCTACTTATTAAGTAAGGGTAGGGGAGAGTATCTAATGAGCAGGGGATGGGCTGGCAATCTTGGCCGGCCCATCCCCTTTCCCATAGGCATTTAAATGCGTGCTTAGGTGGATGCTGTGCAGAGGTTACTTACCGTAGCAGGGTATGCGTCCCTTGTTTGCCTTTTTAACTTTCCACCTTAGCTTATTTTGCCTTTTCCTTTTTCTTCCTTTTTTCCTGGCCATTTATGCTCCTTTTTTCTCTTCTTCCTCTTCCTTTGGCTTTTCGGCTATTATGGCTTCCGTTGTTAGGAGTAATGAAGCTATGCTTGCTGCATTCTGTATAGCGGAACGGGTTACCTTTGCCGGGTCAATTACTCCTGCTGCTACTAAATCGGTAAATACTTCTTTCTCAGCATCGAATCCGTAATTATAATCCATTCCCTTAACTTTTTCCACTACCACTGCGCCTTCCCAGCCTGCATTGTTGGCAATTTGTTTTAATGGTGCTTCCAGTGTCTTCTTGATAATGTTTGCTCCTACCTGTTCATCTTCATCTTCCAGTTTCAGCTCGGCCAATTTATCCTGTGCCCTGAGAAGCGCGATGCCGCCGCCCGGAAGGATACCTTCTTCCACTGCTGCACGAGTGGCGTGCAACGCATCCTCTACGATTGATTTCCTGGCTTTCATTTCAGGCTCTGTGGCTGCTCCTACTTTTATCACTGCTACTCCGCCGGCAAGTTTAGCCAGTCTCTCCTGCAGTTTTTCTCTGTCATAATCAGAAGTTGTTTCCTCAATAGATTTTCTTATTTGTTCCATTCTTCCCTTGATGGCTTCTTCGCTGCCTGCTCCCTCCACAATAGTGGTATTCTCCTTGTCAATTACCACTCTTCTTGCCTTGCCCAGGTCTTTTAAGTCTATGCTTTCCAGCTTGATACCCAGCTCTTCTGCAATGACTCTTCCTCCGGTAAGCACTGCTATATCTCCCAGCATGGCTTTTCGTCTTTCTCCGTATCCGGGTGCTTTTACTGCTGCGCACTTGAGAATGCCTCTGAGCTTGTTTACCACGATAGTGGCCAGAGCTTCACCCTCTACATCCTCAGCAATTATCAGAAGCGGTTTCCCAGTCTGCACTATTTTTTCCAGAAGAGGTACCAGGTCTCTTGCGTTGGATATTTTTTTCTCATGAATAAGGATTAAAGGTTCTTCCAGGACCACTTCCATCCTGTCAGGGTCAGTAATAAAGTAGGGGGAGAGGTAGCCGCGGTCAAACTGCATCCCCTCTACCAGCTCCAGCTCGATACTCATTCCTTTCCCCTCTTCCACGGTAATTACCCCTTCTTTTCCTACCCTGTCCATGGCATCAGCAATGAGATTGCCTATTTCAGTGTCTCCGTGTGCAGAGACTGTAGCCACCTGTGCCATCTCTTCCTTTTTTCCTACTGGCTTTGCGTGTTTCTTTAATTCTTCCACCACTATCTCCGCAGCTTTTTCTATACCCCTTTTTAGAGCCATGGGATTAGCTCCCGCGGCTATGTTTTTCATTCCCTCTTTAAATATTGCCTGTGCCAGTAAGGAAGCGGTGGTTGTACCATCGCCCGCAATATCAGAAGTTTTGGAGGCAACTTCTCTTATAAGTTGGGCACCTGCATTTTCCACCGGGTCTTTTAATTCTATTTCCTTGGCGATAGTAACTCCGTCGTTTGTCACGGTAGGGGAGCCCCATTTCTTCTCTAAAATTACTGTTTTTCCCTTGGGTCCTAAAGTAACCTTAACTGCCTCTGCAAGAATATCCACCCCTTTTTCCAGGGATTTCCTTGCTTCCTCCCGGTAAGTTATTTCTTTTGCTGGCATTTTCTCTCCCTCCTTTCTTTATTCTTCAATAATTGCTAAGATATCATCTTCTTTCAAGATAATATATTCCTCTCCCTCGATTTTTACCTCGGTTCCACCAAATTTATCAAATAAGACTTTGTCATTCTTCCGCACACTGAGGGCAACTATTTCACCATTCTTCAATTTCTTTCCCTCTCCCACAGCGATTACTTCTCCCTTGTGAGACTTTTCCTTTGCAGTTTCAGGAAGGTAAATACCGCCTTCGGTCTTGCTTTCTTCCTCCAGTCTTTTAATTAATACCCGCTCACCCAATGGTTTCACTTTCATGCTCTCACCTCCTGACACTCCCTAACTAAATTATTTTACTGTAATATTAAGAATAACCAACCCAAATTTCAGGTGTATATTATACCATAATAATGGGTGATTGCATGCAAAGACAGAAGAAGACGGTTGGGATATTAAACTCTTTCCTTCCTGATGCGATAAATAAATTCTCTCTTGCAAAAAATTTTTTTTTGCGGTAAAATAAGATATGAGTTTATAATGTTATAACAAGTTTGGAGAAGAATTAAGATGGAAACAATAGCCAGAAGCGGGATGGTGCATTACTATTACCAGGTAAAAGAAATATTGCAGAGAAGTATTGAAGCGGGAGAGTATAAACCGGGAGACCGCTTGCCTGCTGAACAAACATTATGCGAGAGATTCGGAGTAAGCCGGATAACAGTACGCAAGGCACTTGACCTTTTGGTGCGGGAAGGATTTATTTACCGGGAGCGGGGACGGGGCACTTTTGCCACTGTTCCTCCTCTGAAACAGCCTGCACAAATCATAAGTTTTACAGAAGAACTGAAACGTTTAGGGTTGAAGCCAAGCACGAAAGTGTTGAAGGCTGAAATCCTTTCAGGAAGAAAAAAAATTGCACAGTATTTATCTTTAAATGCAGAAGAAGAAATAGTTTTGATTAAACGATTACGCCTGGCAAACGGAGAGCCTATAGGTATAGAGACTTCTTATTTGCCTCATAAGCTTTTTCCCAATATCCTGTCCGAGGACCTTTCTTCTTCCCTGATTGAGATAACCCGGGAAAAATATTCTCTTTCCCTGCGCCGGGCGACACAAAGAGTAAAGGCAATTGCTATTTTAAGAAAAGAGGCTGCTCTTCTGGGAATCAAGCCGGGTTCTCCTGTTCTCTATTTCGAAAGAATTTCCTTCCTGGCGGATAACCGGCCTGCAGAATACCTGGAGGCCATTTATCGGTCGGATAAGTATGAGTTGACCATGGAATTGAGGGAGAAATGAAGGCAAGGGTAGGTATCATTGGCACGCTGAATATGGAGGTTTCTCTGGGGAGATTTGAGGATTTCCCGGGCTGGGGTAAGCAGGTGCTGGGAGATGCTTTAAGCGTGGAGGAGGCAGGCTCTGCATTGAGAGTAGCTTTCCCTTTAGTTAAATTTGGTTTAACTCCCTATGTAATGGGAGCAGTGGCGAATGACCTCTACGGAGAAAGAATTTTATGCAGGATGAAGGAGTGCGGTATTTCCCGGGAATTCGTAAGAAAAATAGAGGGTAACTCCACCGGGATGTGCATTTCTTTGATAAGAAAAGACGGGGAAAGGACTCTTCTGAGTTACCTGGGAGCTTTAAAACAATTGCAGGTTGCGCATCTTTTTTCCTGGGAGAAGCTCTTAGGCAGGGGGGATTATCTTCTTCTTACCGGTTACTTTGTTTTGCCTGGGTTGAGAAGTAAGAATCTTGCGGAATTTTTCCGGAGGATGAGAAAAAAGGGAGTAAAAATACTCCTGGATACTGGCTGGGACCCGGAAGACTGGAATGAAACTGTAAGAAAAGAAGTAATAGCTTTGTTAAGAGAGGTGGATATATTTTTCCCCAACCTGGAAGAAGCTTTTGCTATATCGGGCAGAGATAAGGTGGAAGAAATTCTTAGAGAGATTTCGCAGTATGGCCCAGGGGAAATTTTTCTTAAGATGGGTAAAAAGGGCTCGGCGGTTTATACAGAAGGAAGAATATATAAGAGAGAGGCTTTTCGCGTAGAAGCAAGGGATACTACCGCGGCGGGAGAGACTTTTAATGCCGGTGTAATTTTTGGCTTGCTGAATGGTTGGGGAAAGAAGGAAATACTGGAATTTTCCAATGCTCTGGTTTCCCTGGTAATCTCGCGTCCGGGGAGTGGATATCCGGAGCTGGGAAGAATTAAGAAATGGATAAGGGAAAGGAAAGGGGAGGAAGAATCATGAAGAAATGGGAGTACAAGGTTTTTGAATCCAAGATACTGGGAATTGAGGAAACCCTGGATGAATTTGGCAGACAGGGTTGGGAATTGGTGACAATTTATGAAGGTAGTTATTATCTAAAAAGGGAACTTGTAGAGAAAGGAGAAAAGAATGATACTGAAAAATGAAAAGGAATATCAGGATTCTTTGCAGAAAAGTATTGAGTGGTTGCTTACTCAGATTAATCCTGACGGGAGTGTAAATCCTGTTTCAAAGGGAGCGATTGCTTTTTATAAGTTGCCCTGGGCACTGGTGCTGGGTGGTAGAGCGAAAGAGGCAAGGGCCATAATAGACTGGATAGTCAAGGAAACCCTGTCTCCGGAAGGAGACCTGAAGTCAGAGAAGAGACAGAAGTTCCACCTGGATTACTATACCTATCCTAACGGCTGGATATGTTTATCTTCGCATCTTCTATCACTTTTTAATATTTCTTATCCGCTCTGGAAATACATCTCTTCTTTCCAGTCTCCGGATTCAGGGGGATACTGCTCTCGTGCACCCTACGGAGAAAGAGAAAACTTGCAGGATGCAATTTCTACTGCCTGGTGTTCCTTCGTGGGGCTTCATCTGGGCAAAGTGGAAGAGGCTAAAAAGGCGGCAAAGTTCCTGCAGATGCTCTGGGATATACAGCCGGACAGGGAAAACTTTTTCTACTATTACTGGTCGCCTGAAAAAGGTTTAATCACGGAGAAGCCCGCAGAGGAACCGGATGAAAGGTTTATCCGGGTTGCCGCCCGGGAAGAGAGAGAGAACTGGCTGTACATTCTGGGTGCAGTAATAGCCTTTCTCTCTAAATTTTACCTGGTGAGCAAGGAAGAAGGGAGCCTTAATCTGGCCAGGGAACTCTTTGATTTTGTGATGAGATGTAATCCTATTCTCTACAAGAGTGAGTCTTGCGGAAAACTTTGCTTTGCCTCCATATTCCTGTATCAGGCTACAGGAGAGAAAAGGTATCTCGAGGCGGCAGAGAAATTTATGACCTCGCTTTTGAAAATTGCCCATCCGGAAGGTTATTGGGTAAGGGGTGGGGGACCTACCGCTTCCTCTACCGCGGAGTTTTGTGTGTGGAGAACGTACCTGCTGGCCACTGTAGATGAAGGGAGGTAAAAAATGGGGAAGAGAGAACGAGTTATAAAGGCTGGTATAGGGGGAGCAGGATACATGGGGTCTGGACTCCTTGCCGTCCTGAGAAGGATTCCGGAAATAGAAGTAAAGGGGATTTACGATGAAGATATAAAACAGGCCCGGGAAGCCAAGGAAAGTTATGGAGGCGCTGATACTAAAGTATATGCTGACCCGGAGGAGTTATGTGCTGACCCGGAGATAGAAGCAATTGTGGATACAAACACCAGCCCTCTTTTAGGGGCCATGATTGGATACTACTGCGCGCAGCATGGAAAGCACCTGGTGTCTTTAAATATAGAATGCGATGCCACCATTGGGTGCATTTTAACCCGCATTTTCCAGAAAAAGGGGTTAATTTACACGGTTACTGAGGGGGATGAGCCGGGAGAACTAAAAAAGATGTACGACCATTATGCTTTTCTGAATTTCAAAGTGCTGGCTCTGGGTAAGGGGAAAAACAATCCTCTGCAGGTGGAAGCTAATCCGGATACGGTAAAAGTGCCTGGTAATGGGATAACAGCCCGGCAGGTAGCTTCTTTTGTGGATGGAAGCAAAACGATGGTGGAGATGGCTTCTGTATCCAATGGTATTGGTTTTCCCCCGGATACGAGGGGAATGCATGGGGTGGAGGCAAGGATAAAAGATTTACCGCGGATTTTTTCGCTGAAGGAAGAAGGGGGAATCTTGAACCGGGAAGGAGTGGTGGAGTACATCCTGGGTAAAGAGCTGGCTGGTGGGGTTTTTATTGTGGTGAAAGTGGAAGATGAGAGGATTGTTTCTGACCTTAACTATTTAAAGATAGGCGAAGGGAATACATATTGCTTTTACCAGAGATACCATAACTGGTTTATAGATACTCCTCTGACCGTCGCCCGTGTAGTAAGGGAAGGAAAAGCGGTAATTTTTTCTCTGCCTCTTCCCACTTCCGAGGTGGTAGCAGTGGCAAAGAAGGACTTAGAGAAGGGAGAAATTATAGACGGCATAGGGGGATTCTCTGTGTATGGTGTGATTGAAAAAAGAGATATAGCAAAAAGAGATAATCTGCTTCCACTGGGGATTACAGAAGGGGCAGAAGTAAAGAGAAGCATCAAAAAAGGAGAAGTGCTTACCTGGGAAAATGTGATATTAAAGGAAGATTCTTTGCTTTTCCAGTTGAGAAAGGAGCAGGATTCCTTGGGTTAAACACTGAACTGGTAGTGGCCTTTTTATCTATCACCCCCGTGGGAAGCTACGGGGGTGTTTTATTTTGTGCTGAATTTCCCCGAGAAGGGTGGGCAGGAAGGGTAGTCGGGTGTACAGGAGGCGATAGCTGGTGAGTTGTCTTTCTACGGTTTACTTGAGTTTGATATAATTAGACATGGAGAAAGAAAAATTTGAGAAATTGGTAAAAGAAGCCTGGAATTCACTTCCATCTTTTTTTAGGAAGAATGTTGAGAATCTGGCAATTCTTGTAGAGGAAGAATACGATGAAGAGGCACGGGAGTTGATGCGAAGAAGGGGAGGGGAAATTCTCGGGTATTACCGGGGAGTTCCCTTGAAACACAGAGGACATTATTATGGGGGGGTGGGACCCGATACGGTGGTGATATTTAAGAATTCTATTGAAGCTATTGCCGGGAGCGAAGAGGAAATAAAAGAAAGGGTAAGAGAAGTCCTGTTTCATGAGATAGGGCATTACTTTGGCTTTAAGGAAGAAGATTTAAGGAAGATGGGATGCGGATAGTTTTTCTTGGTTCGTCTCAGTTTGCTGTCTTTCCTCTCAGGAAACTTTGCGAGAGTGGAGAGGAAATCGCTGCGGTGGTTACTGCTCCCGATAAGCCCAGAGGCAGGGGGAGAAAGCTCTCCAAGACTCCGGTCAAAGAAGCGGCGGAGAGTCTCTCTTTGCGGGTTTATCAGCCCTATTCTTTGAGAACAGAAGAAGCAGTGAATTTTATATCCTCTCTATTGCCCGAAATTATAATCGTAGCTGCCTTTGGCAAGATTTTGCCAGGGAATATTCTTACCTTACCTTCCCGGGGAGCTATTAACCTGCACCCTTCGCTTCTTCCCGAACTCCGGGGACCTGCTCCCATTCCCTGGGCTATAATACTGGGAAAAGATAAAACAGGGGTTACTACCATTTTTATGGATGAAGGAATAGATACGGGAGATATTATACTGCAGGAAGAGGCAGATATTCTTCCCCGGGATACTGCTTTTACCTTGGAGCAAAGGTTAAGCGAACAGGGAGCCGGGCTTCTTTTAAAAACCCTGGAGTTAATAAAAAGAGGTAACCCTCCCCGCAGTCCGCAGGTGGGAATTCCCACTTATGCCTCTTTTCTCAGCAAGAAGATGGGTAAAATAGACTGGAGAAAGAGTGCAAGGGAAATTCATAACCTGGTGAGGGGATTGAATCCCTGGCCCACTGCTTATACTTTCCTAGAGGGGAAAAGGCTTATTCTGTGGAGTCTTGGGGTAGTTTGTGAGGAGGATAGGGTAGGGGAGCCGGGGGAAGTTATAGAAGTGGAAAGAGAAAGTATTCTTGTAGCTGCAGGGAAAGGGATGGTTTCTTTGCAAGAAGTTCAACTGGAAGGAAAGAAAAGATTGCCGGTAAGAGATTTCTTACGCGGATATAGAATGGAGAAAGGAATGAAAATAGGAATGGAGGTAAAAAGATGAGCAAAGTTTTGATAGTCTACTATTCCCGCACTGGAAATACCGAAAAGATGGCTCGCGAGGTGGCGCACGGGGTGAAGGATGAGCATGTAGAGGCGATATTAAAGAGGGTGGGAGATACTACCCCGGAGGATTTTTTGCAAGTGGAAGGTATTATTGTTGGTTCCCCTACTTATTTTGGGTTGCCTTCCCAGGAAATAGTGGGACTTCTGGATGAATCGGTAAAATATTATGGAAAGCTGGAAGGGAAGGTAGGGGGGGCTTTTTCTACTTCCGGCATACTTGGCGGTGGAAACGAAACCACGGTAATGGGAATAATCCAGATGCTTCTTATACACGGGATGATTATCCAGGGAACAGCCAAGGGTGCACACTATGGAGCAGTCTCCGTGGGTAAGCCCGGACATGAAGAGTTGAAGGTGGCCAGAGAACTGGGTAAAAGGGTTGCCTCCCTGGTAAAGAAATTATTTGGGTGAGGATTTTCTCGTTGGCCAGAAGAAGGCAAATTTAAAAGCGAGATTATATTTTCACGGCAGGCTGGAATTTTATGCCGAAGTTTCCCCTTTCACGCCAGCCGAAGTAGAACCTGAGCTGCCGGGAAAAATAGGATAGTTTAAGAGAAATAAAGGGTTTGTGGTCGTTAAAAGCTAAATACAAGGCGTTTCTACCTTTACCAAAAACGATACTATTCTGTCCCTTTTGAAAATAGCTCAGCCCCTCGGCATCAATGCGAAGTAATGTGTAAGTGTGGTGGTTTTTTCTTTCCGCACTGCCGATTGTGTAGAAGGTAAAATTGTGCAGGGGATTTCTCAGTGTCCATTTCAGGAACCTGCGAAATCCTATTGGCTCATCGTGGTACATATTTGTTTCTTCCGCAAATATTCCGTCATCATCGTTGCCAAAAAGATTCCAGGTAATCCAGTGTGGAATATCCCACCATCTTATTTGCTCACGGTGCCTGGGTATTAAATTATAAAGAGGATGGCTGAGCGCTGCCTTTTTTATTTTATACTGTTCCGGGGAAAGCTTTTTCT
>JALUVB010000117.1 GCA_027021085.1 bacterium | reverse complement strand
GAATGTTCGGTAAATTTAATTTCGGAGGATTTGTACAAAAAATTTGTGGCTCCCTATGACCGTAAATTGACGGAATTCTGGGGAGGAGAAGTTGCCATTCACCCCTGTTCAGGTCCCCATGTATTCAAGGTAACCCTGGAGGAATTGCCCGGGGTGCGTTATACCGAATGCGGGGTTATTCCCAATGCCTGTGCAGGTTACGTGAGGGTGGAGGAGGCGGTGGATAGGATAAAAGGAAAACCCATTATCCTTTCTGTGGGCGAGGAGCTTGTTCCGGGAAAAGAAGAAGAGACAATAAGAAATCATTTCGGCTTTCTTGCCCGGCACCCCTTGATGATTTTTCGGTACACGGGCATGACCTGGAAAAGGAAGGATGATGAATTTATTAAAAATCTCCATTTAAAGCTGGATGAGTATTATTACAAAATCCGGGGTTAACTATGAAGTGTAAAAGAACTCCACTGCCAATATAAGGAGGAGATAAACGAAGATAAAGGTGGGAATAGTAGGAGCAGGAAATGAAGGGGTAAATATTCATGGTCGAGCTCTTACCGGATGAAAGATTCCTTCTCTTGCATTTTCCTATATCAGCCAATATCATGACCTGGAAGGTTTGTACGAAATAACTGCTTTTTTCGATATATCTCTGGAGCAGGCAAAGAAGGCAGGAAAACTTTTTAAAACAGAAGTTTATGATGACTACAGTAAATTTCTCGCCTCGGACATTGAACTGGTTGTCATTGCCACACGCCCACATTCCACTCATCTCCCTCTCGCTATCCAGGCTTTAGAGAGAGGGAAGGATGTGGTGGTGGAGAAGCCTATGGCAATGAATTCCTCGGAACCTAAAGAGATGATTGATGCTGCTAAAGAACATAAAAGAATTCTGGCCGTTCACCAAAGCAGGAGATGGGATTTGGATTTTCTTTGTGTAAAAGAGGTCTTGGAAAAAGAGCTGTTGGGTAAGGTTCAGATGATAAAACAGATAAGGCCGTGTGGAGAGAATGCGGGGGCACTTCTCCTCGAATTTGGCAGTAATTTGCTGGCTCTGGCGAAAGAGTTTCCCTGTGAGGTGAGTGCTACCATGGAGAATCCTTTTGCTGAAGATTGCGCCTTTGGCTGGTTTGATATAAATATGAGGTTTAAAAACAGCCCGACAATGGAGATAGCAATGTTACCTTCAGAAGGGTATGTGTTTCCTTGCTGGTATATCAGGGGGGAGAAGGGCTGGTGGGTCCAGGATTGGTGTGATAGAGTGGAGGACCTTTTCCAGAAGATACAGAAAAAAAGCAAGCTGGGTGGTGATTATATCCCAGAGTTTCTCCGGATAATACCTAAGTACCACTCTTTCTATCACAACCTTTATGAAGCAATAAGAGAGGGGAAAGAGTTAATAGTAAAACCGGAGGAATCCAGAGACGGGCTAAGGGTAATGAAGTTAGCGGTTGAATCGGCAAAAAGGAAGGAAACGATAAAAGTATAGGAGAAACAAATGTTTAAGGTGAAGTATGGAATAACAGGTGTGGGAACTCGTGAACCACTAAAGGCAGTCTCTCTGTTAAAAAGATACGGTTATGATGGAATAGAGTGGGGTTTGAGCATAAGGGAGTATCTTAGCAATAGGAACATAGCAACTAATTTAAGAAAGGAAGCCTCTGAGGTAAGAAGCATATTCCAGGAGGAAGGATTGGAAGTTATCTCCCTTACTCCGGGACTGCTCCTTACAGATATTAAATACAGCGGTCTCTATGAACTTGCCTATGAATTGGCGGAAAGATTAGAAACTGACAAACTCCGACTCTTTCCTGCTCCCTACGTGAGATACCATAACCCTCCCTCCGAGGACCATGCGAAATATAATGGAAAACGAACCTATCAGGACCTTTATAAAGAGACAGTAGATTGCCTGGGTCGAATAACAGAGGTCGGTAGAAATTCGGTGATAAAAGTTGTCTTGGAAACCCATGACGGGTATATTGCTTCTATCCTCTACTTGATGTATACTATAATCAGCAAGTTTCCTTTTTCGGATGTTGCTGTTCTCTTTAACCCGGAGAATATGATTATGATTAGAGAAAGTAAAGAAGCATGCCGGATGAGCTTTGAGCTTCTGGGGGATTACCTCTCTTATTTTCACCTGAAGGATGGAGGATGGGTAAAAGAAAAGGATGAAGGGAAATATCTTAAATTTCCTCTGGGAGAGGGGTTGGTAAATTACACAAAGCTCTTTGCTGCTTTGAAGAAGACAGGTTTTTCCGAATACCTCTGTATAGAGGATATGCGAGATGTCTCCTTAGCAGAAAAGTTATCTTCAATAGAGAGATTGAAAGAGATAGTCGAAAAGGCAGAGGAAGAGAAAATAGCCACTTAAAATCTTATGCGATAAAAATGAATAACCGAGAAAGATTCTTACGGGTAATGAGATATGAGGAGGTAGACCATCCTCC
>JALUVB010000116.1 GCA_027021085.1 bacterium | reverse complement strand
GGAGGATGGTCTACCTCCTCATATCTCATTACCCGTAAGAATCTTTCTCGGTTATTCATTTTTATCGCATAAGATTTTAAGTGGCTATTTTCTCTTCCTCTGCCTTTTCGACTATCTCTTTCAATCTATCTATTGAAGATAACTTTTCTACTAAGGAGACATCTCGCATATCCTCTATACAGAGGCATCCGGAAAAACCTGTCTTCTTCAAAGCAGCAAATAGCTTTGTGTAATTTACCAACCCCTCTCCCAGAGGAAATTTAACATATTTCCCTTCATCCTTTTCTTTTACCCATCCTCCATCCTTCAGGTGAAAATAAGAGAGGTAATCTCCCAGAAGCTCAAAGCTCATCCGGCATGCTTCTTTACTTTCTCTAATCATAATCATATTCTCCGGGTCAAAGAGAACAGCAACATCCGAAAAAGGAAACTTGCTGACTATAGTATACATCAAGGAGAGGCTGGAAGCAATATACCCGTCATGGGTTTCCAAGACAACTTTTATCACCGAATTTCTACCGACCTCTGTTATTCGACCCAGGCAATCTACTGTTTCTTTATAAAGGTCCTGATAGGTTCGTTTTCCATTATATTTCGCATGGTCCTCGGAGGGAGGGTTATGGTATCTCACGTAGGGAGCAGGAAAGAGTCGGAATTTGTCAGTTCCTAATCTTTCCGCCAATTCATAGGCAAGTTCATAGAGACCGCTATATTTAATATCTGTAAGGAGGAGTCCCGGAGTAAGGGAGATAACTTCCAATCCTTCCTTCTGGAATATGCTTCTCACCTCAGAGGCTTCCTCTCTTAAATTAGTTGCTATGTTTCTATTGCTAAGATACTCCCTTATGCTCAAGCCCCACTCTAGTCCATCATAACCGTATCTTTTTAACAGAGAGACTGCCTTTAGTGGTTCACGAGTTCCCACACCTGTTATTCCATACTTCACCTTGAACATTTGTCTCTCCTATACTTTTATCGTTTCCTTCCTTTTTGCCGATTCAACCGCTAACTCCATTACCCTTAGCCTGTCTCTGGATTCCTCCGGTTTTACTATTAACTCTTTCCCCTCTCTTATTGCTTCATAAAGGTTGTGATAGAAAGAGTGGTACTTAGGTATTATCCGGAGAAACTCTGGGACGTAATCACCACCCAGCTTGCTTTTTTTTGTATCTTCTGGAAAAGGTCATCCACTCTATCACACCAATCCTGGCCCCACCAGCCCTTCTCCCCCCCTGATATACCAGCAAGGAAACACATACCCTTCTGAAGGTAACATTGCTATCTCCACTGGAGGACTGTTTTTAAACCTCATATTTATGTCAAACCAGCTAAAGGCACAACCTTCAGCAAAAGGATTCTCCATGGTAGCACTCACCTCGCAGGGAAATTCTTTCGCCAGAGCCAGCATCTGGTCGATATAATGACTGCCAAATTCATGGAGAAGTGCCCCCGCATTCTCTCCACACGGCCTTATCTGTTTTATCATCTGAACCTTATCCAACAGCTCTTTTTCCAAAACCTCTTTTACACAAAGAAAACCCAAATCCCATCTCCTGCTTTGGTGAACGGTCAGAATTCTTTTATATCTTTTGGCAGTATCAATCATCTCCCGGGCTTCGGAAAAACTCATGGCAATAGGTTTTTCCACCACCACATCCTTCCCTCTCTCTAAAGCCTGGATAGCGAGAGGGAGATGAGTGGAATGTGGGCATGTGGCAATGACAACCAGTTCAATGTCCGAGGCGAGAAATTTACTGTAGTCATCATAAACTTCTGTTTTAAAAAGTTTTCCTGCCTTCTTTGCCTGCTCCAGAGATATATCGAAAAAAGCAGTTATTTCGTACAAACCTTCCACGTCATGATATTGGCTGATATAGGAAAATGCAAGAGAAGGAATCTTTCCTCCGGTAAGAGCTCGACCATGAATATTTACCCCTGCATTTCCTGCTCCTACTATTCCCACCTTTATCTTCCCTTGCATTGGCAGTGGAGTTCTTTTACACTTCATAGTTAACCCCGGATTTTGTAATAATACTCATCCAGCTTTAAATGGAGATTTTTAATAAATTCATCATCCTTCCTTTTCCAGGTCATGCCCGTGTACTGAAAAATCATCAGGGGATGCCGGGCAAGAAAGCCGAAATGATTTCTTATTGTCTCTTCTTCTTTTCCCGGAACAAGCTCCTCGCCCACAGAAAGGATAATGGGTTTTCCTTTTATCCTCTCCACCGCCTCCTCCACCCTCACGTAACCTGCGCAGGCATTGGGAATAACCCCGCATTCGGTATAACGCACCCCGGGCAATTCCTCCAGGGTCACCCTGAATACATGGGGACCTGAACAGGGGTGAATGGCAACTTCTCCTCCCCAGAATTCCGTCAATTTACGGTCATAGGGAGCCACAAATTTTTTGTACAAATCCTCCGAAATTAAATTTACCGAACATTC
>JALUVB010000115.1 GCA_027021085.1 bacterium | reverse complement strand
GTTCGTAGGCTAATCCGCCAATCCACCGGTCCGGGTGGGTCTTGTAAACTTCCCTGGCCACATCGTTAACAAACTTCCACACGTAGTTGGAGTACTGGGCATCAAAAGGTTTATCCAGGTCATACTGCGCCCGGCTGCGCGCATCCTGCGACCAGCCTTTTATATACATTACATCATTTGGCACCACAGGATATATCTTCTTTTCCGGGTATTTATCAAAGTACTCCCGTATATGCTTCACCCAGAGACGCAGGGTGAGGGGATTGGACAAATCAAAATTCCCTTCTCCCCAACGTTTTTCTCTTTCCGGCGGAGTCTCCGTCTGCCTTTTTCCATCCACCAGGGAAAATATCTCCGGGTACTTCTCCCTGTAATCCGGGTGAGCCCGGTAAAAGCGCCAGAAGGAATGGTTTATGTCCACATGCCAGGCACCACCGAAACCAACCCTTCTGTACCATACTGCCGCGGCGGGATCCTGGGAGAAAGAGAAGGCATACAAGTGCCGGTAAGTAAAATCAGGCTCCTTTTTATAGTTCACGGTTTTAACTATAATCGTTTGCTGCTTCGGAACTACCTCACCGATTTCTCCCGGCATGAACCACCTTACCCCGAGAAAATCCTTCAGGAAGTTATACACCGCATAAAGAGAACCAGTCTCACCATAGGGATAGAGCGGTTTACCCTTGTAATCTCTTCCCACCAGGGCCAGCCAGTTACTTCCACTTACTATCCTGAATCCATCCGGCTTCAAGTTATCCACCCTTATGCCTAAATTTTTCGTATAGATACTCGGACCTACAAATACGTAGTTAATATCTCCTCTCAGCCCTGTATACCCCCCGGCCCGCTCTATCTGCAATTCCCCCCCGGAAATCTTCCTGATGTAATCCCTGAATTCCTTCGCTGCATACTCTGCCGTCCTTGTCGGCTGCTGAGCAATAACAATTTTTGCCCGGGGAATACCTTTCTCCACGATTACCATGGCTTCTGCATTAACCAGTGAGAAACAGATAACTGCGAAACTTATTATGAGTACACCAATTAATTTATTCTTCATCAAGATATACCTCCTTTATCTTCAAATGCAGCCGGGTAATCTACACAGACCAGGCCAAGTGCAGGATAGTATTTTCTCTATTTTTCCAGCACAGCTTCTGCATCGTCAATATATATCTTTCCTTTGCCCATCACGTCCACGGTGAAAACCACCGAGTTCACGGCAGGATCTATTCCCTTGCGCGGGGGTTTGTTCTTTTGCCACTTGCCATAATCCCTTATTGTAACCACCCCCTCTATTTTCTGCCATCCCCCACTAAACTGCCGCAATGAAGTCGAAGTCCACTGGCCTCCCAGATACTGCCTGTTTTTATTATAACGATAAAATATTATACCCACATAGGGAGCTATATTCTCCCTGGCCAGGAAACCTTTTATCCAGAGTGAGTATTTTATCCTGGTTCCATCCTTAGCAGGAATAGGGTTGAAATTTGCTATCAGCGTTCTATGGCGGTTGTTTTGCGAGATTCCCGGGATAATCATGAGAGAGTTTTTCCCGCTGTGCGGAGCTACCTGTGGGCTGGTTACTATCTCTAAGCGGGCCGGAAATCCTTTCGCATTTAACGGACGCCATCCTGTTACTTTTCTGGAATCTTCAAACCCCGGATTCTCCAGCAGGTTATTAGTGGCTTTTCCCTTTCGCGGTTTAATAAACTCAGAAGCCACAATAGCCACCCTTCTTCCATAAATTGTATTGCCTGCTTTTGCCTTTGCCTGGTTCAAGTATCCCCAGAGCTCATTTATTGCCTTATTCGGGTATAGCAGGTTCAGATTAACCCGCTTGCTTTTATCCGGGTTCATCCAGAGCTCTTCTGCCCGGGTAAAGAATTTCTTCATCTCTTCACTTGCCGGGCCGTAAAACTTAGTGTAGTAATCATCCAGTAGTTTATCTACATTCTGGTCTGCATCCCAGAGAAGACTGCCGGTTAAATAAAACATGAGATGCAGCATACCCTGGTGGTAGAATCTCTTTGTTTCTTTTCCCTTCCAGGTCTCTGCTTCAATGAATTCTCCCCGGGAGACGCCTTTCAACCCCTTTAAATCCTCCGAGATAACATGGGAAAAGATTACCGGTATCCCATCCAAAGGATATTGGAAGGGAGAATGAAGGTAATAATTGTAGTATTCCCATATGTATATCCTGCTGGCTTTCTTCTTCCATTCATCAATGAAGAGGTTCATTCTATTCCGGTAATCCCGGTCCCAGTAATTGCATCTCTTCTTGGTAATCATCACTGCTACGTTGGGACTCAATTTATCTATGCGGGAAGGCGGCTCACGGTACTGTTCGTAGGCTAATCCGCCAATCCACCGGTCCGGGTGGGTCTTGTAAACTTCCCTGGCCACATCGTTAACAAACTTCCACACGTAGTTGGAGTACTGGGCATCAAAAGGTT
>JALUVB010000114.1 GCA_027021085.1 bacterium | reverse complement strand
TTCCGGTGGTTACTTACTACTACCGGGGAGATAAATTCCTTTACACATTATCTCCAGAAAAACTTACTGGAGATTGGTCTGTAGACCGCAAGATATTGCAAAAGAGCGAGAAAACTATCTTCATCCCTCTTAATCCATCTAAAGTAACATCCTGGATAATAAGGAGTGAGAGAGGGAATTTGATTTTAGGTTATGTATATTCCCCTGACATAGTAAAAATATGGAATGGTAAAACTCTTAAAGAATTTAAATGCCTACAGATAAGGATAAGAGCGATTCGGAGGGAAGGATTTAAGTATATTCCACCGGAGAAAAAGTTCTGGTTTTCCCCTGGAATAGGTTTAGTCCTGGAAACCTATGGAGGAGGATTTCTTCAGCTTATTCAATATTTTCGTCCTGATACAGAAGAAAGATGGAGATATGGGTTAACTAAAAAAGACTTAATGGGGTATCATTTTAATAAAGAATTAGATGAAGTAGAGAAAGCCTGGGAAGAGAAAGGATTTAAAGTATTCTATCAACAGGAATGGCCTGAAGAACAAACACAGAAATAATGCATAAAAGAAGAAAAACTTTTATTATTAAAATATTAAAAGCTTCCAGCCTGGGGAGAGAGGATGATGGGAATGATGGGAAAGCGAGGAAGAAGAGGCACAGCAAATCCCCTCACCTACACTGGAAGAGAATATGAGTCCTCTACCGGACTTTACTACTACCGCGCCAGATACTATAATCCAGGAGTGGGAAGGTTCATAAGTGTGGATCCGCTGATAAGACAATTCGCCCGCTCTTATGCAGAAAGCTCTACCCTCTCTGGGGGGTCGGGAGGTTGTGGGAGTTGCGGGGGATTGGGGAGGGGGAGTGTGCCGGAAGTGTCTTCTGTTCCTTCAGTTTCTATAAAATGGAGGCATCCATATGTGTATGTGAGAAACAATCCGGTAAACTATGTGGACCCGGAGGGGTTGAATACCTATGAAGGAGAGTGGGAAAGAATTATACAGAAATACGAGACGCTTGTTCTTCAAAAAATTTCAGAAGGGTGGTGGTGTGGATTTAAAACTGGGTCTGGGTTATGCGCTGACTGGCAATCAGCTGTATTTAACATGCTGAGAAACCTTGCTCCTCCACTCAAGTGCTGGAGATATGCTAGGTATGGTTGTCCTTCTCTCTTCGGAATCTCTCATCATGCAGTAATAGTCTGGAAAAAATATGAAATAAGGGATAAGGAAGGGAAAGTGCTGGATCCTTGGTATACCTGTAGATGGGGAATTCTCGGATTACCATTACGATATTATTATCCTGCCGCTAATATTATTCCTGTTTCTTGGTGGAGGTTTGTTATGTGTACAGGAAATCCTGTTGTTGAATAGAATAGTAAAGAAATGCTGATCTTATTGATATTAGTGACAATTGTTTTTTTTAGTATATGGTTAGGAATAAGGACAATTATTACTTTTCGCGGGAAACAATGGAAAAAGTTCTGGTGGTATATAACTATAGAACTGATTCTGTTATGGATTTTGATTAATTCTGTAACTAATCTATGGATTTTAAAGATAAAATCTATACAAGGGTGAATTTTGGACGCGCAGGTGTTGGAAAATACTCAAAATATACATCTATTGTCCTGTAAATACAAAGAAAAACCATGCCCTGGTAGCGAAAGATGAGAGAGGTGCCGGAGTGGAGAGAGGAGATAATCTTTGAGGTGCCGTATGCAATCCCGAGGGGAAGATATTACTATGATGTTGTTAGAGAATTGATGAGTCGATGAGATATTTTGCCCAAATCAGCAAGAAGGTAAGTTTGTTTTTATTTTTTATAATGTTCTATTTCTCTCTCCTTATTTATGGGGAATACAAATTTAAGAATCCTGAAGAAGCAATCCAGTACTTAGAAAAAAACGCAGACAGGGATATGTATGAGTTGGCAATAGAATATTTAGTAGAAGAGGGAAAAGCGGTATACCCTGAAATGCTACAGTTACTGGACAGCAAAGATTGGAGAATACGAAGAGGAGTTTACAATTACTTAGATATATATTGGAGTAGACTTACCCTGTCCCCTAAAACTGATATAAATCAAGTAAGACAGATCATTGACATTATCAAAAAGGGGTGCAGTGACCCTATTCCTGCCGTAAGGGCAAATGCTGTAAAGTGCTTAATTGGTAGAGATACATGGCTTTTAGAATCCCCTACCCTGCGGAAAGAGATTCTTAATTTTTTGAAAGATTTCTACTTGAGAGAAAAAGATTATGCGGTGAAAAAAACTATTTACCAAGCACTAATCCATCCTCTGCATATTGCTAATTCTTACACCGAAAACCTTTATCCTGAAGAAGTTTTAATAGAAGTAGCCAGAACTATTGCAGAAACGCAGGATATGAAGTTCTTCTATATTTTAGTAGAAAACCTTAAAGGAATTCCAATCCCTTTGACTGAAAAGGAGATGAAAG
>JALUVB010000113.1 GCA_027021085.1 bacterium | reverse complement strand
TTTTCCACTACTTCCTCAATATTTTCCTCTTCATTATAGGCAGGAATAACCACGGAAACGGAAAATGTTTCGGGAGTTATCATTTCTTATCTTCCTATTTCCTGAAAATTTCTACTATAAGCATCTATCCCTATCCCCAGAGAAATGATAAAAGACGCCTCAGCCGAAAGAAAATACCTTGGCTCCAAATGCAAAGGCAGGTAAACGAGGTAAAAGTACAACCCGCAGAATAGAGGGGGAAACAGAGCGTAAATCTTTTTTTTGCCGGCGATGAATGCCAGCACAAAAGTTAAGATAACGAGAAATCCCTCCAAGCCACCCGCAATTCCCCGGTACAGGAAATCCTGCGGATAAGAGATAAAATACATCCAGAGAGAGCCGCCCTTTTCTTTTCTGAAATCAGCCCATCCCACCTTGAGATACTTATGGAAGCCCCAATCATTTCTTAAGATAATGCTGCGGGGAATACGTCTGAGGACTGTTTTTATATAGTATCCCGGATGACGCTTAATGAAACTTAAGGCATCTTTGAGCAGAACTTCATGAAACTCTACTGAATAAGGAGCAAAGTTGTACCCCAATTCTTTCACCCTTTCCTGTGCACGCAGGTCAGAGTAGTAAAAACCATAGGAATTATCCATTTCTCCCAATCCTTCCCACACAGTAAGCCCCATTCCTCCCCTCATTAGAATCCAGCGATTATACACGATACGGTTCCTGATAATCCAGGGGGAAACTATGATAAGGGGAAGAATAAAAGTGATAAGAAATACCTGCCAATATTTTTTCTTTACCTCTTTTTTCAGCAGGAGAACCAGGAAGGAAGAGAAGAAAGGTAAAAGGAAGATAGTGGGCTGGAAATAAGTACCTATTCCGGATATTACCGCCCCGGCAATTAAATATTTATCCCTGCCTTTTTTCCAGTACAAGGAAAGAAAATATACCCAGAAGAGAGTAAAAGCAATCCCCCAGAAATCACGGTGAGGCACTACTGCCACCCTCTTCAGAGGTAGCCAGAAAGTATATATGAAAGAAGCAATTAAACCACTCCGGTAGGAAAAAAAATTCTCTCCTGTTTTATAGATTAGAATAACCATGCCTATTGATACCAATAGCTGGAGAATCTGGAGAGGGAGGTATTTTTGCACATGGCTGATTTTCCATATAACTAACATAAGGAAAGGTAAGCCTGGAGGTTGATCTACGTAAGGAACATAAGAAAGTGATATCCCCCTCTTCTTAACCTCTTTCTTGAGTTCAGGGTATTCAATTAACCCCCCTTTTTCACCCTGAAGCTCGTTCAGGATTTTTGCAATCTCCGGAGAAATAGAAAACCCTTTACCCTCAAGCATGGAACCTGCTAATACAATATCACCACCGGAAGAATAGGTGTTATCATGGTGAAAAAAGACAAGATACAAAACTCCTATCAGAAGATTAATAATGAGCAAAAGGAAGATTATATCCTTTACTGATAACTTTTTATTATTCATTGGGAATTCCCAGCTCCCGGCGAGAGAAGTATAGCATGGTAATTATTAAAACAGGTATCGCTCCCAGCAGTATAGTCCTCAGAAAAACATCCTTTAAATAGAAAAAGTTCAAGATGAGAGAATTACCAATATATGAATGGGGAAGAAACTTGTTAAGAGGTGGAAGCAGATAAATAAGAAATTTAAGCAGGGGATAAGAAAGGCGGGGAATTAGCCCCACAGCTTTTTCCGCTCCCCCTCCCCCGGCCAAAGACTTCACAATCATTTCCACAAAATCGTGCAGATAGGCAATGAATACCAGTACCGAGGTGGAAAGAACCGCGGTTAGCGTGGATACCAGGGTAGAAAAGAACATACCAATGGCAGAAATAAATCCCACAATAAAGAGCAGGTTGATTCCGCCTCTAAAGAGATTGTCCCAATAACTCCCCCAGGGGTAAAGAATTCTTAATTCCCTGCGGGGAAAGAGGACACTCACGTTGCTCGGTTCAATATTAAGATAAGTAAGCGAAAGCTCTCCCTTTTTGCTTATCGCCTGGGAAGGAATCCGCAACCGGTGCACCTTGTCGGGAGAGAACCCTGTACTGAGCTCCATGGGGGTTTCCAGGGAAGGATTACTAACCAGCCAGTAGCCTAACACTCCTTTTTTTTTCTTGGAGGTATAAAAACGAAAAACCAGGTAAATATCCGATGAACCATTTTTGATCCCCTTGAAATTCCACACTACCTTTCCCCGGGGTGGAACAGCATAGGTCTCTTTGCCCTTGGAAGAGGGAAAGGAAGTAGTAGCCTCTGGCGGATTCAACAGGGGAGGTTTTTTCGTCTCTGCTTTCTCCTGGAAAGAAGCGGGAAACACCTGGGTATAGGTCAAAAATATATTCTTATCATTCCTGGGGAAAGTTTTTTTGAGCCTCTGCGAGAGAAACAGGGAGGAAAAAGTCACCGAAAGAAGAAAAGCAATAATAAGA
>JALUVB010000112.1 GCA_027021085.1 bacterium | reverse complement strand
AGGTGCCCCGGCATGCGCCGGGACAAGCAACTGGGCCCGATGGACATCGGGAATGACTCACAACTCTTGGACTATAGATTGGAGAAATAGTAAACAGTAAATAGTGAACAGTAAACAGTGAGTTGGGGCCCTCGTATCATGTATCTTTCCCGTCTAATGTCTAAAGTCTGATGTCTATAGTCTAACATGGGGGAGCAGGTGGGACTCACAACTCTCCTCAATATATATAGGACAATATTTCTTCTGCGATATTAAACCCCCAGGATATTCTTCCAGCCATAGTTGACAACACTTCCTTTAACCACAAAATTCTCCTCAGAACAGGATATGATTGCTGTAGTCGTTATATCCGCTCGCAAAGTATTCAGCATTTGCGTTAATCCCAGGGCATGTTTAGAAGTAATAGTCATGGCGCTTTTTACTTCAAATAGATGTAATTTACCTTCCCGCTCAATAACCAAATCTATTTCCAGTCCATCCCGGGAGCGTAAGTAGTACATAGAAGGCCTTTCTCCAAAATGCAGGAATCTTTTTAAAAAATCGCAGACCACCATGGTTTCGAATAAATTTCCGAAACTTGGGCCATTCATCAGCGCCCTATAATCACTTAGTCCCAGCAGGTATGAACATAAGGCAGGGTCGTTGAAATACAACTTGGGGCTTTTTACTATGCGTTTGCCTATATTTCTATAATAAGGATACAGGAGATATATTTGATAGCCTGTTTCCAGTATGGAAAGCCATCTCTTAGCTGTAGGTACACTAATGCCAATATCCCGGGCCATCTGGGATATATTAAGAATTTGCCCTGTTCTGGTTGCACAGACTACCAGAAACCTCTCAAACTGGCTGAGGTCTCCTATGTTAGCCAAACTTCTTACATCCCTTTCCAGGTAAGTAGTGATATATGAACCGCACCATAATTGCCTGTCCACCTTCTTCCGAGAGGCAATCTCAGGATAAAACCCTCTCAGCAAAACTTCACTTAGAGAAATTTCTCCTATGAACTTATTCTCTGTGTTTAACCATTTAATCCAGGCTGATATATTCAGAGCATTTGGAGCATTGCCAATCCTTTCAGAAATAGAAAAAGGCAAAAGAGAGAGAACAGCAGCTCTACCAGCTAACGACTGGGTTACATTATGCATCAAAGCAAAATTCTGCGACCCTGTAAGCAGCCACTGGCCAGGTTTACGATTTTCGTCTATTCTGCTCTTTATGTAGGATAGCAATTCTGGGAAATATTGTATCTCATCTACAATCACCGGAGGCTTATATTGATTCAAGAAGGCAACAGGGTCCTCTTTTGCTCTTATTCGCACATCCGGGTTCTCTAAACTTACAAAAGTATGAGTTTTTGAAAAAAGCATCTTAAACAGCGTAGTCTTGCCAGATTGACGCGGCCCGGTAAGCACAACCGCCGGAAAGGTTTTCACTGCTTTGAGAATTGTTCTTCCTAACACGCGGGGCTTCAATTTCATGTAAATATTTTAACCCTTAATATTTAACTTGTCAAATTACATTTTAAGCCTAAAATCCCAAAAATTTATTTAAGACTTTAGATATAGACTGGGTGAATGGTAAACAGTAAACAGTGAACGGTAGCGAGTAGTGGGTAGATAGTAGCGAGGGTAAGGGTAGTAAACAGTAAATAGTGAACAGTAAACGGTGAATAGGGATTTTGTTTCCTGGTATCTCGGTAATCCTGGTTTCCTGCTTGCCCACCTGTCATGCCTGCGGAAGCAGGCATCCAGGATTTTAGACCTTAGACCATAGACTATAGACTGTAGACTGGGGGGGATAGTAAGCAGTGAGTAGTGAACAGTGAATGGTAACTCGGTATCCTGGTTCCCTGGTAATCCTGGTTTCCTGGGAGCAAGTCTTATGGTTTCCTCGAGGTTGCCGTGGATTTTAGGATTTTAAAAAAGGTGGGGGAATAGGCGCCCCGGCATGCGCCGGGATCGATACCCATCGGGAAACATTTCTAATTCCTCACCTTCAGAAAAGAAGGATTAAATAATGGGAAGAATTGGTAAGGGAGTAATCTGGGGGGCTTTATTTTGTTGGCGGGGAAAGTGTTAAATAGAAGGGTGATAGGAGGCGAAGGAGGGTAGATGATAAATGCAAAATCAAGACCTGCTCCCAAGGCTCTCCCCCTTGTCATTCCTGCGCAAGCAGGAATCCACCCTCTTTCCCCGGAATCCTCAATTATTTCTTTTCTCTTAAAGTTATCCTTACTCTTCCAAAAAAAACTCGCACATGGCGTTAGATTTTAATGTTAAGAGGTTTAAAATAGTGCAGACTAACTTCCTTCCTGCACCAGGAACTTACAGAATGTAATCACCTTATCCTGATTTTCCGGAGATAGCCTTCTAAAATAACGGAGTAATTTAGCTTCTTTTCCTTCCTCCACCAGATACCGTACCTTCTTTTCCCTTACAAAAAACCCTTCTGGCTCTACTTTGTAAAAAGAGGTGAGCTT
>JALUVB010000111.1 GCA_027021085.1 bacterium | reverse complement strand
GACTGGGAGACTGGTGAACAGTAAGCAAGGATAGCAAACAAAGAATGAATTTCCAACACAAAAACCAGCCCGCCTGTCATGCCTGCGGAAGCAGGCATCCAGGATTTTAGACTTTAGACCGTAGACTGAGGAGATAGTGAACAGTGAGTTGGTCCCCGTATCATATGTCTTTCCCGTCTAATGTCTAAAGTCTGATGTCTATAGTCTAACATGGGGGACAGGGAACTGGTAACTAAGGACTCCCGACATATGTCGGGACTCACAACTCTTCCAGGATGCTTGCCTGTCCGGCGTTATCTCGGAATCCCAGCATATTACCTGAGACTTACAAGACTTAGGAATAAGTCAGGAAATATGGTATAATATGGCGTAGTGAATGATTGTAGAGTAAGGATTTCTCCAGCCTGTGGCTGGCAAGGCGTCTCTGGCCCCGTCGAGATTTTCTCCGGAACTTTCTCAATAGCCCCCTTAACGGGGAGCTTCGGATATGTTCAGAACGTTAGTTGAATTCTTCTTTGTAACCTTTTATGAACATGGGAAAGAAAGGTGATATGAAAATTCTTTTAGTTTATCCTGGATATCCAGATACTTTCTGGAGTTTTAAACATGCCTTAAAATTTATCTCCAAAAGAGCCACTCATCCACCCCTGGGTCTATTGACCGTGGCGGCAATGCTTCCGAAGGAGTGGGAGAAAAAACTTGTGGATATGAACGTAAGTCCACTGCGGGATAAAGATCTGGCAGAGGCTGATTTGGTTTTCATCAGCGCCATGTCTATTCAAAAAGCCTCGGCACAGGAAGTGATTGCCAGGTGCAAAAAGATGGGAGTCAAGATAGTAGCAGGAGGGCCTCTCTTTACTACCGAGTGCGAAGAGTTCGAAGATGTAGATTATCTGGTGCTTAACGAGGCAGAAATTACACTCCCGTCTTTCTTAGAAGATTTTGAGAAAGGATGTGCTAAGCATATTTATACTTCTAATGAATTGCCCGATATACAGGAAACTCCTATCCCTCTCTGGGAACTTGTGGATATGAAGAGATACGTATCTATGAATGTGCAGTATTCCCGGGGATGCCCTTTTAATTGTGAATTCTGTGATATAACTACTCTCTTTGGACACAGGGTGCGGACGAAAAACAAAGAGCAAATCCTGCGTGAATTGGATAGCCTGTATTCTAAGGGATGGAGAGGCGGAGTATTTTTTGTCGATGACAATTTCATAGGCAATAAAAGAAAATTAAAGGCAGACATTTTGCCGGGTATAATCGACTGGATGAAACGCAGGAAGTATCCTTTTCATTTTTCCACCGAGGCTTCCATAAATCTTGCCGATGACGAAGAACTGATGCAGTTGATGGCTCAGGCAGGATTTAACATGGTTTTTATTGGCATTGAAACTCCGGATGAGGAAAGCCTGGCGGAATGTGGCAAATTGCAGAACAAGAACCGTGATTTAATCGCCTGTGTTAAAAAAATTCAGGGGTTTGGCTTAAATGTGACCGGCGGATTTATCGTGGGGTTTGATAATGACCGTGCCTCTATTTTTGAAAAACAGATTGAATTTATTCAGAAAAGCGGAATTATTACTGCCATGGTAGGATTGTTAAATGCTCCCCGCGGTACCAGGCTGTACCAGCGCCTGGTAAAAGAGAACAGGTTAATAAAAAATTTCTCGGGTAATAATACAGACCTTTCTGTCAATTTTATCCCCAAAATGAATTACGAAACGCTCATTAATGGATATAAAAAAATTATCAGCAGGATTTATTCCCCTAAACCTTACTACGAAAGGGTAACGAAGTTTTTAAAAGAATTTAAGCCGCTGCAGAAGAGGAAGTTTCACTTCCACTTTGGTTATATTCGCTTTCATTCTGGTTACCTGGGAGCTTTTTTGAAGTCTATATGGGTTTTAGGGATAAAAGATAAGGCAAGGAGATATTACTGGAAACTTTTCTTCTGGTCTTTGTTCAGACAACCGCAGCTTTTCCCCTCAGCTATTGCCTTTGCCATTTATGGATTCCATTTCCGGAAAGTTTTCAAAGATTACTTGCAAAATGCTTAGTTTAGGAAGAAGGTCTTCCCTCAGTACAGCATATTAAGCAGTAAGGTTAAAAGACTATAGACGTTAGGCTGGGAGGGGGAAGGTTTAATTTTGCGATTTTGGGTTTTTCAATGCCTGAGATTCACCTGAAAAAAACATGAACAGGAAGCATGCTCTCTACCGGGGAAAAATCTATGTCCCCTTTTTCTGGTTTACTCTGGGAATTATATTTCTTCTCAATCTTGGGGGTTGGCTCTTCTATTTAAGCGCTAACGCCTACCTGGAGAGGGAGTTGGGGGAGAGACTTACTACACTGGCCGGCATAATTGCCCGCCTGGTGGAAGAGGGGAGCGCGTCTTATCTTCCGGTAATTCAGGACCTGGAAAAAAAGGGCGAAATAAGGGGAGTTTGTATATGGCAGGAGGATGGAACAAAAGTGATAGGAG
>JALUVB010000110.1 GCA_027021085.1 bacterium | reverse complement strand
CTTCCCCTATATTTTGCCCCCAGAGAGTGGGCACAATCCTCAATTAAAAGAGCATTGTAATCCTCCTTCAGATCAACAAGTGCAGAAATATCGCAGGGGTTTCCGAAGGTGTGCACCGCAAGAATTGCGTCCACATCTCGGGAAATTGCCTCCTGAACTTCAGGCACATGAATGTTCAGGGTTTTAGGTTCCACGTCGATAAAAACGGGTTTGACCCTTCTTTGAATCAATATATCATCGAATATTGAGCATAAAAAGGCAGGCATTATAATTTTCCTTATTTTCTGGGTTATAATAACGTGCTCAAAAGCGCTTCTTGCCAGATTGAAGTCGTACACATTCCTGGAATTAAAATAACTCCCCACACTACGATAAAAAATATCCTTCTGCTCGTCCCTCTTTCGAAGGCAGAGGTAATAGATATATAGGAGTTTTTTCAAGGGGAGCGTATTTACCTGAGAGTAGAACATAATAGATTAGCAGGTTAATAACGAGAATATAATATAACCGGAAGGTAACAGGATGTACGCATACCTCACCCTGGACGTTGACCCAGATTTTACAGGAAAAAGCAGAGCCTGGGAGAAGGCGAAAGAGGGAATCCACAGGTGCCTCGGGTTATTTAAGGAGTTTTCACTGCAGGAAAGTATAACCTGGTTTGTGAACAATGCCGAGCTTGAATTTACATCGCGGAGGAGCAACCACCTCTCAAAGCTGTGCGATGGAGAAATTGCACTGCACCTGCACCTTGACAGACCTGAGTGGTCGGGCAATTATTACTGCCTGCCAGAAAGGGAGGAAGATATATACGCAGCGATTAAAAAAGAAAAGGAAAAACTGGAAAGCTGGACTACCGAAAATTTGGGCAGAGAGGTCATCTGCTTCAGATCAGGAGACCTCCTGACGAGCGAGAAACTTTTTGCAGCCCTCAATCGGCTCGGAATAAAGATAGACTCATCGATGCCATCGCAATTCGACTGGAGTTTGAAGGAAATCGGCAGAAGGATTTTGTGTCAAATGCCGCCGAGTGTGAAATTAGCGGTTTCAAGGATTCTGGTGAATAAACACGCATATCCCACGCTTCCACTTGGAGTTGGCCCCTTTATGATTGGCAGGGTACTGGAAATGCCGATACACATATACGCCGGTGGGGACAATCTTAAAAAGGGTATTAAATGGTTAAAAAAACGCACCGCTGAGCAGGTAAAAAGGGGCGTGCGTGAGCTGGTCATCTACTGGCATCCGCACGAAATTCTGGGTAAAGAGAAGATATTTTCTGATTATATAGAGTACCTTTTTGAAAGGGGATTTAATTTTAGAAAAATGGGTGATTATCTTGGAAATAGCCACACTCGAAAATCTAAGTAGAAAAAAGTGGAACAGAGTCCTTGAAAGGGCAAAAAATGCAACAGTATTTCACAGTCTTGAGTGGTTGACCATCCAGAAAGAAATGTTTTCACTTAAAGAGATGTTTTTATACTCAAATACATGTATTTTCCCTATTTTTATTAAAATAAAAGGCCCATTCAAGATTTACGGCAGCCCGATTCCAGAAACTGGGGCACTCTACGGCGGGCCCGTATGCTTAAAAAGGGAGGAATACTCAGCTGCCCTCGGTCATTTTAAAAATCTGGGATTGTTTTCCGCACTCTTCATTAAAACCCCAAACAACTTTGATGTGAGCGTATTTAAAGATGGATATGAAATAGAACCGGTAGGTAATTTTATTGTTGATCTGAAAAAATCAGAAAAGGAACTCTGGGATAACTTAAACAAAAAAACACGCAATGCCGTCAGAAAAGCAGCAAAAAGTGGTGTAAAAGTAGAATTTTGTGGCATCGAGCATCTCGACGACTACTACAGTATGGTAAAGGAGGTCGCATCCAGGGGGTCAATTGTACCTCTTCCCAAGAGGTTCATGAGGAAGGTAGTCTCATCAGGACTTGGAAGGCTAATTCTCGCCTTCTACAGAGGAAAACCCGCCGCGGGTGGAATCTTCCTGACCTTTAAGGATACCGTAACCTACTGGGACGGTGCCTCGCGTTACAAATTTCGTGCACAGCAGCCGTCCAGCCTGCTGCAATGGGAGCTGATAAGATGGGCTAGGGAGAGGTACCGCTATTACGACCTGGGGGGTGCAGGAATCCCGAGAATAACCAAGTTTAAACAGGGGTGGGGCGGGGAAAATGCGGTGTTTTACAGGATATACCGGGAGGGGTATATTGCGAAGGCCGCTAGAATAGCCTATCAAAAGTTAAGGTATTATCCACGGGTGAGCAGGATTTTCAGGTCGTGAAGGGCGGAGAGCAAAAATGAAGATTTTAATTCTCGGCTCGAAGGAGTATCCCCTGGGCACGGGGGATGATCCGATAAAGTCGGGCGGAATCGAGGTCTATACCCAGAAACTCGCAGAACATCTCAAAGAGCTGGCTGAAAGGGTAATAATTGTTACCAGAAAATTTGAGGGTACACAAAGCCGTGAAATGCATGGAAATGTG
>JALUVB010000109.1 GCA_027021085.1 bacterium | reverse complement strand
GGAGTTAGAGTATTCAAGTCTAAGTTTTTTAACTCCTGGATAATGGGATGTGAGCGGGGAGTAAAGAAGGTAAGCTGGCTGCTTACTTCCTTTTTTTTCTTCTTTCGCGCCTGGGGGTGCCTTTTCTCCATTTCTTCCAGCACTTCCCTGGCTCTCCTGATAACTTCCCCGGGTAAACCAGCCAGTTGTGCCACATGTATCCCGTAACTCTTATCCGTGGCACCTGCCATTATTTTTCTCATAAAGATAACCTTTCCTCCCCATTCTTTAACTGCTATATGAAGATTTTTTACTCCCGGGAAGTTCTCCTCCAACTCGGTTATCTCATGGTAATGGGTAGCAAATAAAGTGCGCGCGCCAATCTTCTCATGGATAAATTCCGCTACTGCCCAGGCAATACTTATTCCATCAAAGGTAGAAGTTCCCCTCCCCACTTCATCCAGGATTATAAGACTTTTCGCCGTGGCATTCCTTAAAATATTCGCCACTTCGTTCATTTCCACCATGAAAGTACTCCTTGCCCGGGTTAATTCATCTGCAGCCCCGATGCGGGTGAAAACCCTGTCGGCTACTCCGATAACAGCCCTCCTGGCAGGCACATAGCTTCCCATCTGAGCCATTATGAGTATAAGAGCCACCTGTCTTATGTAAGTAGATTTTCCCGCCATGTTAGGGCCGGTAATTATCAGGATGCGCGAGTCGTCATTCATTGCAGTATCATTAGGGACAAATGGTTCCTCCAGGATTCTTTCCAGTACAGGGTGTCTTCCTTCCTCTATAATAATACCCTCCCCTTCGTTTATTTCTGGCCTGGTGTAATTGTTTTTATTGGCTACAGAGGATAGGGAGGCAATCACATCTAATTCAGATATTGCAGAAGCCGTCTCCTGGATGTCCCGGAGGTACTGGAGAGTTTCCTCCCTTATTTTAAGGAATATCTCGTATTCCATCTCCTTTATTCTTTCTTCGGCATGAAGAATAATTGATTCCTTTTCCTTGAGCTCAGGGGTGATAAACCTCTCTGCATTGACCAGGGTCTGCTTTCGTATATAATCGGGAGGAACCAGGTGGAGGTTGGATTTGGTAACCTCAATATAGTAGCCAAAAACCTTGTTGTATCTTACCTTGAGTGATTTAATGCCTGTCTTCTCTATTTCCTCCTGCTGGAGACGCGCTATCCATTCCTTTCCACCCCGGGTAATCTTTTTTAATTCATCCAGTTCACTGGAAAACCCATCCTTTATCAGCCCACCCTCTTTAAGAGTAAAAGGCGGATTATCCACAATACTTTTCTCCAGAAGCTCTCTTAAACTCTCCAGGGGATTAATTCCCTCGCGTATTTTTGCCAGCAAAGGCGAGGAAAAGTCCTCCATCTCCCGCTTAAGGGCGGGAAGATTTCCCAGCGTTTCCCGCAGAGAAACCAGATCCTTGCCCCGTGCCACCCCCCTTTCCAGCCGGCTCATTATCCTTTCCAGGTCATAAATCCGGTTAAGAACTTCCCGCAGGGAATTGAGCCTGAGCGATTTCTCTATTAATTCCCTGCTTGCCTCCAATCTCTCCTGGATAGCATCAGGGTTTTTCAGGGGATGAAGTATCCACCTGCGTAAAAGACGTGCTCCCATGGGAGTTCTTGTTTCATCCAGAATTCCCAGGAGTGTTTCCTTTCCTTCCCCTCCCTGCACATTCTTTAAAAGCTCCAGGTTTCTTACTGTGTAAGAATCAAGCAGCAGGTATTCACTATCCTGAAATATCTTTATTTCCCGCAGATTTCCCGGTATTTCTCCTTCCAGGTCCTCCAGGTAGGCCAGAAGCGCTCCCGCTGCGCCGGTGGCAAGGGGAAAGGGAGTAAGACCCAACCCATCCAGATGGGTTACCCGGAAATGCCTTAATATGATTTCCTTTGCCTGGGATAGGGAATACCCCCAGTCAGGATAGTAAGAAATAGACAAGGAATTAAATTTGAGAGAAGAGTGTGATTCCGGCAAAACTATTTCACTGGGAGACAATCTTTCCACCTGGGAACAGATTTTTTCTTTTTCTTCCTCCCACACCCAGGCTTCTCCCGTGGAAACGTCCACCCAGGCCATGCCCCATACCTGCTCTCCCGGCAACAGGGAAACTAAATAATTATTACTTTTCTCCTCCAGTATGTTCTCCTCCAGCACGGTACCGGGAGTAATGATTCTTACTACCTCGCGTTTCACCAGCCCCTTGGTGAGTTTAGGGTCTTCCACCTGCTCACAAATGGCTACCTTGTGCCCTTTCTGCAAGAATTTCGAGAGATAACTATCCAGCGCATGGTAGGGTATTCCTGCCATGGGTATTCTTTTGCCTTTACTTGCCGGACGGGAAGTAAGCACTATCCCCAGGAGACGGGAAGTAATTTTTGCATCTTCAAAAAAAGTCTCATAAAAATCCCCCAGCCTGAAAAGGAGTATTTTGTCTCTATGCTTCTCTTTGAGAGAAAGATACTGTTTAAGCATGGGGGTAAGAATATCTTTGCTC
>JALUVB010000108.1 GCA_027021085.1 bacterium | reverse complement strand
AGAAATATACTCTGGTCTTTTTGAACACAGTGGCGGTGCGAGGATTCGAACCTCGGACCCAGAGATTATGATTCTCCTGCTCTGGCCACTGAGCTACACCGCCTATGCCTGGAATTATACCATATTTCTCCATATTTTTAGTAGTTGAAAATGATTAGTGTTATAATCTGTCTATGGAGGTGCAAATGAGAAAAATTCTTGTAGGCTTTGTCTTATTGTTCGCATTGCCCTATCTTGCTTTTTCACAAGAAAAGCAAGCAGCAAATTTTGCCTTAAAGGACCTGCAGGGAAAAACAGTGAAACTTTCTGATTTCCAGGGCAAGGTAATAATTCTCGATTTCTGGGCAACCTGGTGTCCCCCCTGCCGAAAAGAGATACCACATTTTGTAGCGCTGCAAAAGGAATATGGAGAAAAAGGGCTACAGGTAATAGGAATTTCCCTGGATAGGGGAGGAGTAAGAGTGCTTAAACCTTTTGCCAGGAAATATAAAATCAATTATCCTATTCTTCTGGGTAATTCGGAAGTGGGCAAGAAATACGGTGGAATCGTAGGTATCCCTACTACTTTTATAATAAATCAAAAAGGGGAAATAGTTAAGAAGTTCATAGGCTACCGGGAAAAGGCAATATTTGAATCCGAGGTTAAGAAACTTCTTAACCTGGACTGATAAAGTTTACCATCCTTTTTTCTGGTAAAATATGAACCCGGGAAGGAAAAATGGTGGAAATACTTAAGAAATTATTCCGGAAGCTGCCGCATGGGTACCTGGTGGATGAGGAGGATAATTATCATCCTCTGAACATGCCTCTTAACACAAAAATCGGGAGAGGACGCACCTGCCACATCAAGGTGACCGATGACCTGCATGTCTCCCGGGAACATGCTCTTATAGTATATGACCAGAAGGGAAAGAAATTTTTCATAAAAGACCTGGGCTCCAAACACGGTACTTTTGTGAACGGAACAGAGATTAAAGAAGGCGAAGAGAGAGAATTAAAAGAAGGTGACCATATAAGACTGGGAAAGACTTCCCGGTTTACTTTTAAAATTCTTTGAGTAAAGAAGCACCTTTCTGGGGAATTATACTGGCGGGGGAGAGTAAGAGATTTAAAGAGAGCAGGGGAATACATAAAGCGCTTTATCCCCTGGATAACGAACCTATTGTAGAAAGAATCTATAAGAGTATCTCTTCTCTAAGCAAAGATACTTACATAGTAACCCCGCTACCCGGAATATTTTCCCATTTAAAGATTCCTCTTATAACAGACGAAGGACAGGGAGAAGGCCCTCTAAGAGGAGTTTATACCGCGCTTGGCAAATTTCCCCGCATATTTCTTGTGGGTTGCGATATGCCCTTCCCCTCTATTCCATTACTTTTATATTTGAAATCTATCTTTGATAAAGGATACGATATTGTAGGCTGTCGTATCAGAGGAATCATACAACCATTCTTTGCTTTTTACTCGGATAATATTCTTCCCCTGATAGGGGAAAGCATGGGAAGTGCTGCATCCCGGGTGAACCGCCTGCCCTCTCCCAGCTTTACAGCGGGAACGTCTCAGCAGCAGAGCAGCAATTACTCTTTAACTTCCCTGTTTGACAACTGCCATTCCTTTATAGTGGAAGAAAACGAAGCAAGGAAATTTGATCCCGCTCTTTCTTCTTTTTTGAATTTTAACGTTTGAATACACTGGCAATCCTTTCGGCCATAATTTGATAACCCCGGGAATTGGGATGGATTTCGTCAAACATTAAATCCGGATTATATAAAATTCCTCTTAGTACATGAGGAATAAAAATAACATGATATTTTCTTGCCACTTCCAGGTAAACCTTATCGTAATAACCGATAGGAGAGACTAAAATCACAGGAATATCCTCCTTTTTTAACCTTTCCACCATTGCATCGATGTTTTTCTTCGTGTCATTTACAGGAACACGATGAATAAAATCGTTCCCGCCCAAAAGAATTATTACCAGGTCAGGTTTTTTGTGTATAACATCCTTATCCAGGCGCTGGAGGGCAGAAGAAGTAGTGTCTCCTGGCACCCCGGCATTTTTAATTCTGATGTTGAGAATTCTTGCCAGCTGAGAAGGATAATCTTCTCCGGTAGATGCTCCTACTCCTGAAGTAAGGCTATCCCCCAGGCAAACAATATAAGTTACCCGGGAGAGGTCTACTTTTGCCTGTAGCTCTTCCCTGATTACGTATTTCAGGATTATGAGGCCAACTATAAAAGCTAAAGCAAGGACAAAAAGAAAAGAGCCTCTTATTTTCATAGAGCATTACTACGATAAAAACAGACCCGTCCAGAACCCAAACTGAAAGATATCCTACCCCCATCTATGAGCAGAAAACTTTGCCTCAGGTCTGTTCTCCGTAATAGGATTGGCAAAGAAAAACTTTTCTCCTCACTTCAGGTAGTGTTTTTGGGGGGAGGGTGGAGTAGTAACAGTCTCTGCAACAGGAATTATTAACTTCTGCCCTGGGTAGATGCGATTCGGATTTTTTAT
>JALUVB010000107.1 GCA_027021085.1 bacterium | reverse complement strand
CTTACCCCTTTTTTCCGTCTTTTTATTCCTCGTGCGGTCTCTTAGGCTGGTACTTGGGAGAAATTCTCAGCCAGGGAGTGTGGGGCCTTTTCAAGACTCCCCAGTGGTCAATAGCTGCCTTTAATTCTGGTTTTGTCCTGGCAGCCTCTTCCAGGGGAATCCCCTCCATGACCGCATCAATAGCCTGTCTCCAGGCCATCGCGCCGGCAGTATAACCCATAGGATGTCCCAACATTCCTCCTCCCGCCGGGATGACGATATCTGTGCCGTATTCTTTAACCAGAGTGGGAAGCAATCCCGGATACATGCCTGCACAGGGCATGGGCCAGGTTTTTTTAATATGATAAAAAGGAGCTGTCTTGACCTGGGCTGTCCTTAATCCTTCTTCCAGGGAGACCATGGGAATGCTTGACCAGTAAGTGGGAGTAAGCATCATGTCTGCGCCACACAGGCGGCAGATTTTCGCCATCACCGGCCAGCTAATGCGGGGAGTCATGGCAATCATGTGCGAAGGATGCAGCAATATGGGAGCATTCACTTCCGGGTCCTCTGCCAGCACCCTCAAAGCTGAGGGACCGGCTGAATAGGTTAACAGCAAGGCATTTGCTCCTGCTTTTACTGCTTTTCTTGCCTTCTCATTTATCCGGTTAACCTCGTCTGTTATACTGACGAAGTAAAGAACCTTTTTCCCGGTTTTCTTTTCTGCCCGTTTTAAAGCATCCATCACTGCAGAGAGCCTATCCTCAAACTTACAGTTATAAACATCACTGCACATCTCATCGTCTTTCACCATATCCACTCCTCCCAGGGCAGTCTGATAGACCTGCTCTGCGGTGGATTCTGGTGTCATTCCCATCTTGGGCTTGATGATATGCAGAACCAACGGCCTTTTCTCTATCCCCAGAAGCTTCCTTATCCCTTCTATGCCAAACTTGGGCCCCTGGAACTGCTTAACCAAATTTTTGGGGAAGATTACATCCAGAAGCCTGAGTTTTTTAGAATAAGCAAAACAGTTGCCAGATATGGAGAGAAGCATCATGGGAATATTTCCCTCCCAGGCAGAGATGGGAAATCCCAGTTGCACAACTGCTTTCTTTACGCCCTCCGGTGCCGGGATTTCGTAATAACCGAGCATTTTCCCCGAAAGCCTTCTTCTTACCTCTGGTGTTTCCTCTTTTACTTCCACCCAGGTTCCGGTAGAACCTTCCAGAGCCATGCTCTGCATCAGGGCAAAGTGGTCAATAAAATCTTCCCCCGGGACAGTATCTTCCACATAGTAAGTGGCTACGATATGCTCATCGCGGTCAATACCGTCCAGAGTGTGATTAAAGATATCAGGGTCGTAATAGCGTTTCATCTTTTCTCCTTTCAGTTCGTTAGGGTTACCTTTTTTGGCTATACCTTAAGTACCTTTCCACCTGTTCATCTATCTTTCTTACCTGGGGTATAATTTCCCCGGATTTCTGCATAGCCACAAGTATATACAGAACATCAACAATGCTAAGCTGCGCAATGCGGGAGGAGATAGCAGCCGCCTGCACTTTACTTTCTCTAAAAGCAGTAAGGAGACAAATATCAGCAACCTTAGTAATAGGAGAGTTAGCATAATTGGTAATACAAACGGTAGTAGCCTTTGCCCTTTTAGCCAGCGCCAGAAAATCTACCGTGCTCTTTGTTTCCCCGGAATGAGAGATTCCTATGGCTACCTCTCCTTTTTTCAGGGAAAGAGCTGAAAGCAGCTGGAGATAGACATCATCGTAACAACTGGTACTGATACCCAGATGCAGAAATTGTATCCGGGCATCCCTGGCTATCACGGCGGAGCCTCCTATACCAAAAAGATGCACTGCCTTTGCCTTGCTAATAGCCCGGGCGGCTTTTAGCAGGCTTTTCGTATCCAGAATTTTTTGCGTGTCCCGCAAGCTCTCAATATTTTTCCGGAAAACTTTCTGGATAATATCGTGGGAAGAATCCCCTTTTTCAATATCCTCGTAAATCTCAGCAATGGGAGAGACTAAGTCCTGCGCCAGTCTTATCCGAAAATGCTGATAGCTGTCAAAAGAGAGGTTCTGGTAGAATCTGCTCACCGTGGCCACACTCACTCCGCTCCGCCTGGCTACCTCAGTAATGGGTAAGCTTACTGCTACTTTGTCATTGTTCAGGATGAAATCGGCTACCTTCTGCTCGGCTTTTTTCATGAAGGGATAATGCGAGCGAATTTTCACCAGGCAGTTTGTTTCCTTTGCTCCCGCTCTATTGTTTCCCATACTATAATTTCTTCCTCTTTTTTCTCCCTGCTTATCAGATGCATAGTATAATAATTATTATTATTTGTCAAGTTATTTTTGTAAATTTTTTACATAGATTCCGTTGAAGAGAGGGAGGGAGGATGGAGTGAGTAGCGGGTAGCGAGTAGATAGTAGCGAGGGGAAGGATAGTAAATAGTGAACAGTGAACTGTAACTCGGTATCCTGGTTCCCTGGTAATCCTGGTTTCTTGGTAAAGAGGGTGGATTTCGCAAGAATAACAAGCAACCAGCCCGATTGTCATGCCCGCCTGCTTTCCCCCGACATCCGTCGGGAGGGCGGGCAGGCCTGCGGAAGCAGGCATCCAGGATTTTAGACTTTAGACCGTAGACTTTAGACATTAGACTGGGAAAGGGAAGATCCAGAAGGCAAAATACAGGCGGAGGCATAGGCGGAACTAACAACTCATAACTCACAACTCTTGCAGGATACATTTTAGACTTTAGGCGGGAAGAGAGGTGGGGATTCGGGACACTCAACCTTAAAAGTAGCAGAGAGCGTTAGAATTTAAAAGAGGTGCGATGCAGAAAAATGGCTTTCTGCAGCCGGTGGTAAGCTTTTTTCAATCCCTTTCTTACCCCATGTTTCCGGAAAACTCTCCCTATCCAGGAAAAGACATTTCCCCTTCGTATATTTTTCCACAAGAGTTCCCTGTCCCTAACCTTTACCGCCATCTCCTTCATTCTTTCTATACACTGAGAAGGATAATGAGGATAACTTACCACTGTTTTTCTCTCTCCATCAAAGGCAGAAAAATCCTCCCGACTCAGGTAATTATTTTTTAGGCTCCAGGCATAAAAAGGTGTTCCCGGCTGGGGAGTGAGAATGGAAACCTGGAGCTTATCCAGTAAACCGCCACGAAGCAGATACTTAATGTATTTTACCGTCTTCAGGTCTTCCTCCTGGGAAGAGGCTGGAGCACCCACAATAAAAGTGCCGTAGGCAAGCATTCCCAGTTCTTTTGCCAGATGCAGTATTTCCTCCAGTTTTCTTAAATTTATGCTTTTATTAATGCCTTTCAAAACCTTTTCACTCCCGCTTTCAATCCCCACTCTTATCTGGTAGTAACCTGCTTCACGCATGGCTCTCAGCATGCTCCGGCTAAGAAGCATGGCATCGCACATAGCTTCAAACTTGAGAGTATTTAACCCTTCTTTTACCATCTCCCTGCACAACTCGAGGATAAAATCCTCGCTTCCGTTGTGGCATTCCTCATCAAAGAAAATTCCCTGCATCCGGGGATACTTTTCTTTAAGGTAGATGATTTCCCGCAAAATGTTCTCTACCTTCCGTTTTCTCCACACCGGTCTCCGGTAGTAAAGGTGACGGGATACACAGAAATTACAGGACCTGGGACAACCACGAGAAGCATACGCCTGGATTTCTATGTAATCAGATGAGGGTTCACCCGGAATAGCATAATCAATTCTGCTCACATCTTCATCTTCAGGAAAGGGAAGGGAATCGAGTTCTATCAATTCTCCGGGGGGATTGGGATAGAACCCGGGCAAGTCGCGAGGCTCCTTTCCCCGGAAAAACTGCAGGACTGCTTTTTCGTACTCGCCACTCACCACAAAATCCACTCCCTGCGAGAGCAGCTCAGCAGGAAGCGCGCTGGCATGCTGTCCACAAAGTATTAAAGATGTTCCCAACTTCTCTTTTACCCTGAGGGCACATTTCAAGTCCTCTGTAATCGTGCGGGTAGATGGCTCCATGATTAGATATTGAGGGGAGTACCGGAGAATTTCTTCTGACAACTCTTTCCAGTTTAATTTTTGAAGATTTCCGTCTATGAAACTGACCTGGTGGTCTGTATCCCTTTTCAGCAAGGAAGAAAGGTATGCCAATTCCCAGGGATAATAGGTGAAGTGATTTTCTGCCCGCACACCGGAGGACCAGCGGGAAGGAGAATGAATTATATAAAAGCCCTGCGAATCCCTGCCTATAGAGTTAGCTATAACTACTCTTTTGCTCTTCAGTGTTTTAACCGGCAACTCAGATTTCTGAATTTCCTATAACCTCATCATGGCAGCACACCCTGCCCTCCATTTCTCATTACTCCTCCTCAAACCGGGCAATGGCAGGGAAACTTTTTCAGCTTTCGCTTACTTCTTCCTCTATCCGGCTTTCCGTTTCTTCCCCTGTCACTTCTTCTTTTTCCTCTTTTTCTTCGACCTCTTCTGTTTCTTCTGAGAGAGAAGGAGGAGACTCGGCAAGTATTTCGTTATAAGCCTCAATTACCCTCGAGGTAATGTATTCCCGTGTTTCCTGGTTTATGGGATGGGCCAAATCGCGGGACCCCTGTTTAGCAGAAGCAACTACCGCGTTATCTCCCAGATGAGCCCCGCAACGAGGGCAGAACCGACTGCTCCAGGGAATACGGGAAGTACATTGAGGACATGATTTCCTGGCTTCTTCGGAAGGCATAGCTAAAAACAGGCCGTTGTTTCCCTCTATCAGCCGGATGTTTCTCACTACAAAACAGCTGTCAAAGGTAACCGAAGCAAATGCCTTTACCTTGTCCCTTTTACGAGAAGCCAGACGTACTCTAACATCAGTAATCTCCATACGAACCTCCTGTTATTCATTGAACATGAAGAATTTTTGTCGGTTGAAACTGAAAGCACTCACAGCGCAGCTTTTTCTTTTTAGCCCACTCCCGCACCCTTCTAACATCTTCTGCACCGGAGAGGAAACCAAAGAGCGTGGGGCCTGACCCGCTTACCAGGGTATTTTTAAGTCCCAGCCACCGCAATTCTTCCCGCCATGCTTTTAGTTCAGGGTAACTTCTGAATACCACATCTTCCAACCTGTTAAAAAGATTTGACAATACTCCTTCCTTATCCTGTTTTTTTACAGCATTCTGCATAGGTTCAGAAGAAAGATAGGTTTTCGGCAAACGTGCATCAGCATATACATCCTTAGTATATACTAAAAACGGAGGGAAAATCAAAAAAATTTCCCAGGCGGGTAAAGATGGCAAAGAGGTTATCACTTCTCCCCTTCCTTTCCCCAGGCAGGTCCCTCCGGTTAAAAAGAAGGAGACATCAGACCCCAGGGAAGCAGCCATCTCGTGTAATTCCTGACTCCCGACGTCAATCTCCCATAGGCAACTCAGCACTTTAAGAGCAAGGGCAGCGTTGCTGCTCCCCCCGCCTAACCCCGCTCCTAAGGGGATACGCTTTTGCAGGGAAATTTTTACACCTTTCCTTATTTTCCCTGTCCTTTGCAACATGCGGGCTGCCTTTATCACCAGGTTTTCTTCGTTTTCCAGTTCTTTCCAGTTGCAGGAGAAAGAAATCGTATCTTTCTCAACGATTTCAAAAGTAAGGATATCTGAAAGCGAAATAGCTTGAAAAATAGTCTCTATCTCCCAGAACCCATCATTCCTCTTTCCTAAAAGTTCCAGAAAGAGGTTTACCTTGGCAAACGATTCGTAAGTTATCTTCTTCAAGAGTAATCTATATTAAGTTCATCCAGAATTTTCTTTAAAGCTCTGCTCGCTTTCCGGAACTTATCCGGGCCGGAGAACCCCTTGTACTGACCTGCTTCCGCCAGATGAGGCTCCAGGGACAGGAAGCCGTGATATCCGTTATCACGCAAGGCTTTCAACACCTGCTTGACCTCAGCTTCCCCCTCTCCGGCCGGTACACATATAACTTTATCCCGGGTATGGCGAGCATCTTTTATGTGAACATAAGCAGTAAATTCTTCCAGCATAGGGAAAGCTTCCTGGTAGGGCTTCACTTCTTCAAACACAAAATTTGCCGGGTCAAAATTTGCCCTAAGGTAGGGAGAATCTATGGTAGAAAGGATATCTTTGCACCTTTCCGGTATATCCCCGTATATTCCTCTTTCGTTTTCATGCACCAGAATAAGATCTTCTCTTTCCGCCCACTGCGTCTTTTTCTCCATTCTTCTCATTACTTCATCACGATACTTCTCGGGTTTATCTCCTTCCGGAATGTAGTAAGAGAATATGCGGATGTAATGCGTCTCGAAAATCCTGGCAAGTTCCAGCGCTCTCTTGAAACTTCTCAAATGTTCTGTGAAGTCATCTTTTATTCCTACTTTACCTATAGGAGAACCTATAGCGGAAATCTTAAAATTGTGCTCCATAAGTATATGTTTTACCTTTTTAGCTTCTTCATCAGTAAGCTGAATAACATTCTTACCCCATACTCCCCTCAATTCCAGGTACTTTATTCCTTCACCTGCCATTACCTCCAATTGTTCGTTTAAATCATCTGATATCTCATCACCAAAACCCGAGAGAATCATACAAGCCTCCTTATATTAGTATTACTACTCCTTAATTGTAAGGTGAATATTTTAAACTTAACCATTTTACCTTTCAATGCCATCCTGCATGTCACACAAGCCTTATATACTTTCCTGGAATATACCCCGCAACAGGGCAAAAGTCAACTGGTTTAGCAAAGCTCCAGGGCTACAGTCTAAAGTCTAAGGTCTATAGTCTAAATTCTGGATGCCTGCTTTCGCAGGTATGACATGTGGGCTGTTTTCCCTTTCTGCTTATCTTTTGTCATTCCTGCGCAAGCAGGAATCTATTTCCCCTCGCTACTCACTACTCGCTACTGTTCACTATTCACTGCTTACTGTTCACTGGTCACTATCCTCCCCAGTCTATAGTCTAAAGTCTATGGTCTAAGGTCTAAAATCTCTCCCTAACTACTCACTACTACTTACTACTCGCCCTTCTCCAGAAGCAACATAATCGCCCTGTTAATCCTGCGCACACAGACCTCTTTACCTAACAAAAAAATTACGTCAAAAATAGGAGGACTTACCATCTTGCCGGAAAGGGCAACCCGCAAGGGATGAATAAACTTCCTCCCGCTCATGCCGCGTTTTTCGCAGGAATCCCGTAAAACTTTCTCAATGTTTTCCACGCTAAAAGGCTCTATGTTTTTTATTTCTTCCTTAAGCTCAGAGAGAAGATTAGGGACATACTCTTTCCGCAATATCTTTCTAACCGCTTTTTCCTCAAAAGGATATTCTTCATTAAAGAAAAAAGCAGAATCCTTAACCAGCTGCTGGAAAGTTTTTATTCTTACCTTATAAAGGGGAAAAAATCTTTCCCACCACTCCTTATCCCTTACCTCTCTTTTTACTCCTCCTTTTTCCAGAAACTCCCAGCCCACCTCCATGAACTTCTCCACAGGCATTCTCTGAATGTACTGGCTATTCATCCAGTCCAATTTGTCCAGGTTAAATATAGCGTTTCTCTTGGAAATATTCTCCAGGGAAAATTTTGCAATGATTTCATCCCGGGTAAATATCTCTTCTTCCGAGCCGGGATACCAGCCTAAAAGCGCCAGATAATTTAGCAATGCCTCGGGAAGATAGCCCATCTCTTTGTATTCCAGGAGGTCAGTAGCACCATGTCGCTTGGAAAGGCGGCTCCGGTCCGGGCCCAGGATAAGCGGGAGATGAGCAAACTGAGGCACAGGCCACCCGAAAGCACGATAAAGCGCAAGCTGGCGGGGAGTATTGGTGATATGGTCCTCCCCTCTTATTATATGAGTAATTCCCATGAGATGGTCATCTATGATACAGGCAAAATTATAGGTAGGAGTTCCATCTGCCTTCTGAATTATGAAATCATCGAATTGATGCTCCGAAAAATCTATGTAACCACGGATTTTATCTTCAAATCCTCCGATGGGCCCATCCCACCTGAACCTTACCACTGCTCGCTTCTTCTCCCTTTTAAATTCCTCCTGTTCCTCCGGAGCAAGGTTTCTGCACCTGCCATCGTACAGGGGTACCTCTTTCCTTCTCATCATCTCTTTTCTCCTCTCTTCCAACTCCTGGGGAGTGCAGAAACAAAAGTAAGCCTTGCCTTCTTCTAACAACTGGTTGATATACTGCTGGTAAATAGAAACCCTCTGGCTCTGGAAGTAAGGTCCGTATTCTCCCCCTACTTCCGGGCCTTCATCCCACTCCAGTCCCAGCCAACGCAGGCCTATTAATATCTTATCCACTACTTCTTTCCGGGAACGAGTGAGGTCTGTGTCCTCAATACGAAGAATAAATTTTCCTCCTGCGTGCCTGGCAAATAGCCAGTTAAAGAGAGCAGTGCGGGCCCCTCCTATGTGAAGATACCCGGTAGGTGACGGTGCAAATCTAACTCTTACCATTTCATCTCCTTATTTTACCAACCCTACTGCCTGTAGAATACAGAAAACAGTATCCGTTTCCCGTCGTATTTTACCATTTTTATTCTTCAGGCTATTGTGAAGATTTCCACTTACTGGAATACAAGTCTCTCAGGACATGTTTCTTTACCTTCCCGGCAGGGTTACGGGGAAGCGAAGAAAGAAACTCGATTTTCCGGGGTACTTTGTAGTGAGCAAGATGCTGCAGAAGAAATGAACGTAACGCTACTTCTGCAATTTCCTTCTCGCAAACCACAAAGGCAGTTAACACTTCTCCTCTTTCCGTATTGATACCCACTACGGCAGATTCTTTTACCCCCGGATACTTGAGGATATATCTCTCTACCTCCGAGGGATACACGTTGAGTCCCTTAAGCACTACCATATCCTTTTTCCTGTCCATTATATAAAGATAACCGTCCTCATCCATTACTCCCATATCCCCCGTGTAAAGATAGCTGCCCTTTATAACTTTCCTGGTCTCTTCTACCTTTTTCCAATACCCCTTCATAACCATCGGTCCCCTGATAACTATTTCTCCCTCTTCCCCGGCAGAAACAGCTTTTCCCTCTTTTAATATCCTGACTTCCACTCCTTTTAAGGGTAAGCCCACGGAATTCTTTTTTCTCCTTTCTTCCGGGTTAAGGGAAACCACGGGGGAAGTTTCGGTAAGCCCGTACCCCTGCAAAAGCGGAATACCAAATTTCCTTTCAAACTCCTCTTCCACCTCAGGCGGCAACTTCTCTCCCCCGGAAACACAGAAACGGAAAGGCAATGCCGGCAGCTTTATCTGGTTAAGAAGTGCGAAGATTTGCGGTATAGCAAGGAAGATACTGGTTTTATTGCGCAGTATGATTTCCAGGGCATGCTCAAATTTCTGCAGGTTGCCCGAGATTACCACGCCTGCTCCCCGGTAGAGAGGGGTAAGCAAACAGGCAGTGAGTGCAAAAGAATGGAAAAGGGGGAGAAGTAAAGAAAAACGGTCATCAACAGATACCTTGATTCTGTCCAGACAGGCCTCCACATCGGAGAGCAAGTTTGCATGGGTAAGCACCACTCCCCGGGGAAATCCCAGGGTGCCGGAAGTATAGAGAATTACTGCCTCTTCAGGAAAACTAATTTTACCGAGCTTTTCTCTGGGTGCCATCTCCAGGGGGATTTCTTCCAAAGGCAAGATTTCTCCCGCAAAATTATTCCTGATAATCTGTTTTGTAGCCAGCAATTCTTCGGAGAGCAGAATGAGAGAAGGAGAAATCTCTGCGAATATTTCTGCCATTTCTTCTTCCAGAAAATAATTCAGGGGCACGGGAATACCACCCGCGTAGAGAGTCCCAAAAAAAGCAAAAATGAAGCGGGGAGAATTACGCGAGATTATGGCTACCCGGCCGCCTTTTTTAAGGCCTTTTTTAAGGAAACAGGAAGCAAACGAGAGAGAGTAATCCCTCAACTGGCGGAAAGTAAGCACTTCCTTTCCTGTATAGAGAAAAGGTTTGTCAGGGAAAGAAGCAGCTTTTTCTTCTAAAATATCAGGAAGAGTCAAGCTCATTTCTAAACCGGGGCAATTTTGGCTTCTTGTTCTGGGGATTTCAACTACTTATGCCCACTCCTTACCATGAAGTATATCATATTATCTGGTAAAATATTGCAGTGCCCGGTGGTGTAACAGGTAGCACACTGGCCTTTGGAGCCAAGAGTTGAGGTTCAAATCCTCACCGGGCAGCTGTAAAGGATATACGTTGCTTTTATAGAGATAAACAGGTGAGGGGAAGGGCGAGTTCATCTTTCCCCCCTGAGTGCAGGATTGATTTTTCTTAGAACAGCATCTATTTCCTTCTCTTTTCCTTTTTCCCGTGTGCTTTCATAGTAAGTCCTGAGATTTAACAGCGCAGGAAGGCTGGCAGGATTGACTTTCAATGCTTTTTCCCACTGTTTTTCGGCTTCTTCCTTATCTCCCAGGCGGAAGTAGGCAAAACCAAGATTTACATAAGAAAGCTCGGAAGAAGGGTCCAGGGCTATAGCGCGATAGTAATAGGGAACAGAAGAGGCAAATTTATTTTCCCGGGAGAGCTGGTTCCCTGTCCTGAACTGGAGGTGGGCAAGGAAAGGGAAGAGAAGAAAGTAGATAAAAAGAGGCAAAATTATCAGCCCTAAAAGAGAAGGGCGAATTTTCATCTTTAATCCTTCTCTTTTTCCTTCTAAGCCTGCCAGGGAGAAGAAGAGAAGGGAAGAGAGAGGAGTGTGAAAAGGAAAACTCACTAATCCCTCTAGGATTAGAGCTAATCCTCCCACAAACCAGATTCCTCCTGCATTGAGCCGCATTACCCTGAAAAGCAGGAAAAGAAATGCCACTAACGAGATAACCCCTCCTTCAATAGCCACCTGGAGATAGTCATTGTGCGCCTGTTCTATATTTACCCCGGGAAGCACTTTACGGAAATTTTTATCCTTAAAAAAAGGAAGATAGTACTTATAACTGCCCCAGCCCCAACCTGATACTGGTTTTTCTTTCAGCATATTCCAGGAGACCCTCCATACCTCTCGCCTTCCCTGGAAGGTAAGAAGTTCCCGAAAGGGAGTAAATTTGACAAAAACGAGCAGGAAGATAACTGCTATTCCCAGGATAACCAGCAAAACCTTCTTTTTCTTCCTGGAATAAAAGAAAAGGAGAGAAGCCGAAAATCCCAGTATGCATCCCTTGGAAAAAGTGAGAATAAGCGCAGCAGCAGGCAAAAACAATGAAGAGCCACGGGAAAATCCCGCCCAAAAGCCCTGCTCCCGCCTTTTGTCCCGGTAGTAAATAATCGCAAAGGGCAATAACAGGATAATAAATTCCCCCACCATGTTCGAATTCCCAATAGAAACCCATATCTGGGGTGGGAATCCCCCGAATTTTTCCCACAGGAAAGGAGGAAGAGAAAAGAAATCAAGCACAGCCAGGAAGGAAAAGAAAAGGAGAAAAAAGAAAAAAATACGCCGGAATATCTTTCGGTTTTCTTCTTTCACCTGGTAAAAAAGCAGGAACGCGATAACCAGAAAAACCCACCAGGTAAAAACCTTGCCTCCCCGCACAGGATTCCCTATCCAGACAGCCGGGAGGAATAACAGCAGGGGAAGGAGAAAAGATTTTCCCGGGATGCGAACTTCTTTATAGGGATAACAAAAAATAGCCAGGATAATAAAAAAACCCGCTACTGTATACTTTACCTGCAGGAAACCAAAAGGGGTGGTATCCAGGAAAGTAAGGGCAGTGACAACAACCAATGAGACAAGAACAAAAATAAAAACTTTTTCTTTCCTTTCAAGCATCCCTGAGTGCCCTCCAGAATGTTTTCTTAGCCTGGGAAGGCGAGCTTAAGAAATGCACTGCCCAGAGAAAGATATCGTAGGCCAGGAAGAAAGGCAACCGCACAAAAAATTCTCTAAGGAGAGCATTTTTCTTCCAGGTACGATACCGGTTCAATATAACCTGCTCTTTCAGGTAGGGAGAAAGATACATGAACATGGGGCCCTTTCCCTTTTTCCTTATAGTTGTTCCTCCCCGGTAATGAAACGCCACCGCTGAGGGGACAAAGACACACCTCCAGCCTTTTTTCCTGGCCCTCCAGGCAAGGTCAAGGTCTTCATAGAAAATCCTCAGGGCTTCATCAAAATATCCCTCCTCCTCTTTTACATCTTCCAGCATCTCCCTGCGATAAAGAACCGCTATCCCCCCCGGGCTGAAAACCTCTTCCGCTTTTGAGAACCTACTGCTTTTTCTACTTCCCCTGCCCCTATCCTTAGGAGCACCCCAGAGAGAAATAGCCTGCCCGCAGGAATCAAGCCGCTTTCCATCCCAGTCGTATATCCTGCCGCAGGCCATGCCTATCTCAGGTGAGTCATCTACGGGTCGGATAATTTTCTCCAAAAATTTCTCCGAGAGCTTTAAATCATTATTCAGGCAGAGCACAAACTCTCCCCGGGATTCCCTTATCCCGATATTCATTCCCCGGGAGAAAAAGAGGTTGGTAGGATTAACTTTCACTTTGACCGCGGGGAATTCTTTTCTTACCCACTCCACCGAGCCATCGGATGAGGCATTATCCACAAGAATTACTTCATCAGGAAGACGAGTTTGCGCATAAAGAGAAGGAAGAAGCTCCTTCAAGAAATTTTTGCCGTTGTAATTCAGAATCACTACCGATACTTTTTTATCCATTCTCTCTTCTTTCTCATGCGGGGCAAAAGCTGAATAACTTCCCTGTATGCCCTAATAGAGTAAGGATTATAAAACAGGAAGAAAGGACACCTGACAATCTCGTAAGGAAACCAGGCAGGAAAATCTTGCAAAAACTCTGACAACCGCTCATTTTTTGCCAGCAAGAGATACCGATTCCTGAAAGAAAGGTACTGCCTGAAACGGGAAGAAAAAGTAACCCTGCCCCAGTGATAAGCTTTAACCCCCGGATAATATACAGCCTTCCAGCCTCTTTTCCTGGCCCTCCAGGCTAAATCAAAATCCTCCAATAAGAAAAAGAAGTCCTCATCAAAGTACTCCTCTCCTATTTTCACCTCTTCCAGCAACTCCCGCTTGTACAGAGCGCAACAACCCGCCGGCCCAAATATTTCACGTTCTCTTTCTTCTCCGCATAGCTCCCCTTCTCCCAGGTTGTAGAACCTGCGGGCAGGAGAGATATAAAGCCCCCGGGAATAAACGAGATTCCCTTCCGGGTAGAGAATTAAAGGCTGCCACATTCCTACCTGAGTAGCCCGGGTGATTTTCTGGCGGAAAAGGGAGAAAAAGCCTTTCTCCAGCACCACATCCGCATTTATCACTAAAATATACTTACCGGAAGAAAGCTTTATCCCTTCATTTACTGCCCGGGAAAACCCCCGATTGCTAGGGAACCTGCGAAAAAGAATATACGGGTAGGCCTCCTTTAACCATTCATCAGTTCCATCGGTGGAGCCGTTATCTACTACCACTACCTCGGGAACGGTAGTATCGCTCTCCAGAATAGAAGGGAGAGACTTTTTCAGGTAAGAGAGGGAATTATAAACCGGGATAACCACGGAAAAAAACGAGGTGCTTTCAGGAATCCTCAGCTCAGACATCAAGATAATATTCTACCAGAAATGTCCCGGCTTTGGGTTCTGCCTATCCGCCCCCTCACTACTCGCTACTTTTTCCCTGCCCCGAAAATCTCAATGGGAGAGCTCAAAGCTTTGTTAAACTAAGGCGGGAAAAATTAAAAGCCTTCACCGCTGGGTGAAGGCAAACAAATAACAAAAAAGACTTCTGAGAATCAAATTTCTCGTCTTCTGGGAACCCTCTCTCATTTTTTGCTCTTTTGTCTCCTTGCCCTCTCCTATTCTCTAATGCGATCTTTGGGGTGCCTTACTACCGCTGAAAGAACATCGAGAAATGGTTATCCTGTAATTATGTTAAGAATTATATTTCACTTTAAATACCTGTTCCACTGTTTCTCCCGTGGCCAAGTTTCTTACCATAACCGTCCATTTTCCCTTGGGATCATTCTTAGCTAAATTAACTCGATAGTCTATACTGCCACGCGAAGTTACCAGGTATCCCGAATATAAACTCCGTTTGCCAGCAGGAGTTTTGACTACCACTTCCAGAGGAAAGGAGGAGTCAATTACCCGATTGGAGAAACCCTTTACCTCTATCCTGATATTAACCTTTTCTCCTGCCTCTACTCTCTCTGGCACAGACACTACAGTTTTATAAACTTTTTCAGGATAGAAGCCTAAGATAGTGCCCTGGGAAGCCTTCATAGTTAATTGTAATCTTCCGTTTTGCCCATTCCCTACAAACCGATGTTCAACAAGGTCATAGGCAAAAGGATAACGTAATGAATTCGCGGAAAAAGAAAAGGTGCGAGCTCGTCTGACATCCTGGTTGGAGAGAATAAGAACATCTACACCATTTCCTTTCTCTATCCCAACCATTAACTCTTTAGAAGGAGAATCAATTATCTTCTTTATCTGCAAAGTTTGTGCTATTTTGTCTAACTCAACTCCATCTATGCTGGCAAAATTTACGGTATGGGCTTTTGTAAACTTATCCTGTAACTCCACGCCCTGATAAACTACTCCACCTTCCTGGAGAAATCTCTGGATTTCATCTCTTACCTCTTTTCGCACAGCTATCACGCCGGGCAGAAAGAGCAGTTTATAGTTTTCCAGAGCCTTATTTTTTACTATATCCTCCTCATAAATCAAATCCACAGGAAGATGTTTCTCTACCAATCGTTTATAGAAAACAGACTGTTTCCTCATCTGTCCCCAGGTATCTTTATTAAGCGCATCCGTGGTAAAGGCATACAGCACTGCTATCTTTCCCCGGGGACGTTCGGTAGTAATGAGTAAAGGCCCTACTTCTTTCAAAATTTTAAAGAGTTGCCCCAATCGTTCCCAGGTATCTGTCCCCGGCATTACCCATCCGTGTTGCGGAACGTTGTAAGCGAAGAACCATATCCCCTGCACCTCCGAGGTTAACGCCTGCCAGAATTCTTTTTCCACAAACTCGGGAGGTAAAATCCCGCCCAAGGATACTTTTCCATTTTTAACTTGTCGGAGGCCATAGTGTGTCTGGGGCATTATCCAGCTCTTTTTCCTGCGATTGAAAGTTAAATAGGCAGCAAAGGAATGTTCTCCACCCCACTTAACAGTAAATCCTGGATCAAGAGCCCAGTCTCGTGTTCCAATCGGGTATACATGCTGCCAGATTATATCCAGGTCACGGGGATTCATCCCCAGATAGTTGCCGTAAGCTGCTACCTGGGAGCGTGCGTCTGAGGCATGAGTAGTAGTAACACGCATACGGGGTAATGTTTTCTTGATGAGGGAGGCAACTAAACTGTTATATTGCTGGCGTGTATAAGCTTTAAAGTATTGCCAGTGCAACCTTTTCTCTTCAGGGGTAGAGGGAGGAAAGGTAACATTGAATCCTGCCCCTTCCACCTTGGGCGGAGACTCATTAAAAACCTCCCGGTACTTTTCCAGGGCAGGAGGGCTGGTGTCATCAATTACCGAAGCCTCGTCATCAATAGAAACTATTTTGAAAGAGGGAAATCCTTCATACTGCTTCACCCAGCCGGGAACATATTGAGCCAACAGGCTGCGGAATACAGGACTCCAGAAACTAAACATTCCCATTGGAGCACGAAATATCTTCCCTCCCGGAAGACGTATTCTTTGCTCTGGATATCTGCTAAGTTCATCTCGAAATCTCTCTGAGGAAGAAGCCTGTAGTGTAGCAACGGGGATAAGTCCTCTTCTCAGGCTTTCATTAAGCACAAAATACTGGGTCCCTACCTGTCGACTGAGTGCCTGGTCAGAGAAATAATTTACTGAATGTCGGAGAAAATCATCGTATGCTATCTCTATAGCTTTCCTGTTTCGCCAGGGGCTGACATACATACCGCGGGCAAAGACAGGATACTCCCACCAATTTTTTACTATCTGTATTGGGAAGGTTTTCCGGTCGATAAAAATAGAACCTGTACTAGCCAAATAGTTGAACCTGTAATTTCCGTATCGCAGGGCGACGAGTTTTATCTCAGGACGCCAGACCACTTTACCTTTTACCGCATCATAGGTTTTCTCCGCTCTGTACACTGTATTCCCGGAAGAATCCATCAATTTAACGCTAAGAGAGAGATTATACAGCTTTTCCTTTGGCTCAAATGAAATAGCAGGTATCCAATTTTCTCCCCGCATAAATACATCACGCTGTGTATGAAGAGATAGAATCCCCTGCTGAGGCACTACTTTAAAAAATTTAACTGCTTTTCTTTCCACCCTATCTTTCTGAAGGGAAAGAGAGAGACGATAAATGCCGCTCGGAGTATCTCTGGGTAAGGTGATTGTACCCCTGATACGCTCTCTGGTTCCTTGCAAACCGGGGAAATATTCTCTCTGAGAAGCCAATACCCTGCCATTTGCAGCAATAATCTTAACTTCTACCTCTCCTTTTCCCCTCTCCCCTCCTCCCTGCTCTGGCAAGGCAATAATCTTACCTTGATACCGCACTACTTCTCCCGTAGTATATCTCTGCTTGTCCGTGTTTAAATTGGTTACTATACGTCCAGGAGAAATATTTGCCAGCCAGTCTACTGCCTGCTGCCAGAACTGCTTTGCCTGCGGCCACTCCTGCAGGGATACTCCTCCCCGCATACCAAACTCCAGCATCAATGCCATCACTCGTCCCCTGTCCGCTTTCCCTACTACCAGCAAAGGGTCTCCCTCCATTCCATTTTTGAGCAGCACTACAGCATCTTTCTTAGCCACTACCCGATTGTACCCCTGCACAGGAGGAAACATATCCCAGTCTATCCCTGCTGTAACAGGATGGTCAGGATTATCCACCCAGATTTGCCTGACTTCCGCATCTATAAAATCCGGACTTGACTGAATCTTTACCGGCAATATTACCTCCAACGGCGACCCTTGGTAACTTTTTAAATCACGCGTTTTAAGGTAGGGGCTGCTCCAGCCTCCCCCGAATGTCTCTCTTCCTCCTATCATTAACAGGCTTCCGCCGTTTCTCACATAAGAAACTATCTGGGACATTTGTTCCCTGTTAAAAGCACCGGCGAATACTCCCGGTGATATGACCAGCAACTGAACCCGGGAAAGAATATCACTTAGATCATAAGGCAAACGGTTTGCTTTTACAGAGACAATCCCCCATCCATCTCGAGCTAAAAATTTGTCCAGATTGATAGGTAATAGGCGCAGGTCCCAGAACATGGTAAAATACGGCTCTATGAGAAGAATAGCCTTATCACCCTTTTTATTAATCTTTGAGAGCTCAGAAAGTAACTTCTGCTTATCAGCGCCGTTCTCTTTTGTTGCACGCTTCATAGAAATAGGCTGTCTCTCTATATCCGCAATCTGGTCGTTCACATCAAAGGGATTTCTCCCCGCTTCTTCCTTGCTTGTAATCAGGCGAATATTATCCACCCAGACTTTAACTCCTGCTTTTTTGTTGGGCACAACTCGAAATTCAATCCCTGTAACCCGGGAAAGGTCAGGATTATTACCCACTCGCATGTTTCGGAAAAATACACTCATTTTTTTCCACTGGTAAGGATTTGCTGGCATCAGAGAATCTATAGAAGCATACCAGGGCACTTTGCCCGCCTTGTTGCGCACTGAGTAAACTAAGAGTGAAAGTTTTTCTTCTCCCACCTGCGAGACTCTTACCCAGAAGGTAATTCCCTTGTAATCTGACCAATCGCCAGGGCCTCTCAGGGAAAAAGATAATCTTGCATAGGTACCCACTCCATTGGTAACAAAATACAAGGATCCGTCCCCCTCTTTTTTGTTTACTCTATCTACCCCCCAATTCTGAACACGCACCGCACTCCAACCTGACGTGCTATCACAATTAGACATTTCCTTGCCAACTGTTTCCCCTTCCTCGGCCGCATTGACCCTCCACATATGTCCATTAACTCCCATCATAATCATCGCAACCAGAATACCCAGCATGACTCTTTTCATATCTTCCCTCCTGTTCCCGAGCAACCTTTTTTCCCAATAGTTATAATGGCTTCTCCCTCTTTCAATTGTACGGTTATCCTTCCCATACCAGAGTAACCCGCACCCACTGAATGCCAGAATAATTGGACAGGCTTACCATCCACCTCGACTGCGGGTATCCACGGAGAATAGAACTTTACCGGGATACTTCCCCTTCCTTCCACCTTAAAGGACAAACTATCCTCTGCTATCCTTATTCTCTTGACATAAGCATTGACTGCTTCCAGGAGAACCGGGTGAGAAACAATATCCTTCCGTTCTATATTTAAAGTATGCGCGCCGTCCACCAACATTTCCCGGGGCACCTTGAGAGTTCCCGGCAATAAACGGCCATCTACAGTAATTCCTTCGGCCCATCTTCCGCTTCCTCTCACCTCAATATTCCACACACTATCTCTGAATTTAACCCCCGATAAATCCATACCCAGGGAAATATCTGCCGGGATATAACTGATGCCTCCTTCGTCAATTTCTATTCCCACGATAGATTGCACCAAGGTGGAATACCAGCTCCCCGCAGAAAAGGATTGCCACACACCGGGAGTAGCTATGGGCTTTTTGAAACTCTTGCCTTCAAAGACTGCTTTATACAGAGCGAAGTTTATCTCGTACAAATTTAAAATTTTTTCCAACGCTTTTCCTCTCCCTGTTTTACGGAGAAGCCGACACAAATACATATCGTGGAAAGGAAACCAGTTCTCTCCTATCCTGGTCCAGCCATAATAACCCCTTTTTTCCCATACCGGTTTATAATGTATTCCATCCTCCCTTAGAAATGCCTCCTCGGCAAAATCCGCTAGCTCTTCCATTCTTTTTTCATCTACTAACTCTTCACCATAGTAACCGTGGAAGAGACCCAGGTTACTCACCAAGGGAGTATCGTTCTTCTCCCCGGCTAATTCTAAGGGCTGGCTCAAAGGGTGTACCCCTTCGTAGAGAAACCCCATCTCCGGGTTATAAAATATACGCATAAAATTATCCCTTATTTTGCCTGCTATCTCCTTTGTTTTTTCTCTGATTTCTTCATCACCCAGTAAAAGAGAAAGCCTGCCTAAGCATCTGCACGCCTCATACCACCAGCCGCTGTCTAACGCTACATAGGCAAACGCGGTCCTGCCAAATTCTTCCGGGTTATCCGTTCCACTACCTCTGCCCAAAAAAAGGCCAGTTTCATCAGCACGAGAGTATATCTCCAGGAAGAGCTTTCTTAAGTTGGGATAAACTTTTCTTACGGTTTCCTCATCCAGCGTATAAATGTAGTATCTATATACCAGGGCAATATAATTTAAGTTATGCGCTCCACAAATTGAAGATGTATGATAATGTTTGAAGTCCCCTGTATAGGCCGAGCCAATCCCCACCCCATCTAAATAAACATTGTCCAAGAACAGTATGGCCTTTTTAACTCCCTCGTAATCTCCGGCTTCCAGTAACCCAAAACAGGGACAACTCATATCCCAGGACCAAACCCAGTAGTAAAAATTATTGGCTTTAAATGCCCCGGTATCTTCCACTTTGCAGGATTCAATATAAAGAGGCTGCTTCTTAAAAAATTCCGGGATGTGATGATAATGCCCGATGCCGAGTGAGCCTTTTATTTTAATCTCCGGAAGCCGGACAGCTATGGACTGGTAGCGTCTATATTGCGTTTCGAAGTATTTATCGGCATCTTTTCTAAAAGAATTCGTCTCTCTTTTCAATTCTCCCTCATCATTGGTAAATATAAAAGCAAAGGCTGTTTTTTCTTTTGAGTTTACTCTCAGGAGATGATTGCCATTTACCTTTCGGTAAGTTAAAGGCTGGTTTGCCACGCATACACCATAAACATCCGCTTCCATGGTTAAGTCGGGCAACTGGAGCACATTGACCTCTCTTAATACCTGTGAGGAACGCTTCCTCTCTACCGTCAATCTGTCATGAATTCTGAAGAACAACCCATCTATTTCTTCTTTGAAGCCCAACCCTTCTTTTACACTTCTTACCTCATGGGTCCTGCCAAATTCATCTGTATGTTTCAACTTATCTACAAATGAAGCTACAGGAATAGACAGGATTATTTCTCTTTCCCTATTCTCTTCCGGGAACAGGAACACTACCCCCCGGGGAAACAGAGCCATCGCATAACGATGCTCCTCCCCCTCATTTCTCCAATCATTGATAAACCCAAAAGGAAATATTTCCATATGGGAAAAAGGGATAAGCTTTCCCTCGTAATTCAGGGTAATGGCCCTGCCCTTAAAAATGACTGCCCCGGGTAAGGGCTGGATTCCATAGTAACGAATTTCACTAAATCCGTCTTCCTCTTCAGAAGCCTCCACACATACACGGCCTTCAGAGAAGTAGTAGTGATGCCAGGGTAATCCCATCGAATACCTCCATTAAAGGTTCCTATAAACGCCTATCTTTAATTTTGCCTCATTTATTCCTTTTTGTCACCCCTGGGCACCATGTCACCTGAGAAAACATTATCTCCGTTATCTTCTACAATACTTCTTTATTGAGCCAAGAGATATTTCCTGGGATTTGCCATAAGTTTACCCCTGTCTACCAATGCTGCATGACCATCAGCAAAGACAGCATTGAAGTTGCCACTATGCCAATCGCCGGCTCTATTGAGAAGACCATTAGGATAAGGATCTATACGGAAATAATCTGCATCCATGTACATAATAAAGTTAGAGGGAATAGGTATCTGGCTCAAGTTGCGTCCTCTTGCATCATTATTCTGGGCATAGGAGAGATCCGGAGAATATCCCCGACCTATAGATTTTGCCGTGGGACAGGCAAGTATTCCACCCGCTCCTTTAGCTCTTACATAGGACGCCAGTACTGTATATCCGTATTGGTTGTTATCTCCCCACCACCACCAGGTGTAGTCTCTGTACCCTACACCCATGGGAAGAAAGTTATCCCAATCCTGGGCATACATTAAATTTCCCAATCCCAGCTGCTTAAGTTGACTCACACAGGATATCTGCCTTGCTTTTTCCCTGGCTTTCTGCAAAGCAGGTAGCAGCATGGCCGCCAGTATCGCAATAATAGCGATAACCACCAGGAGCTCTATCAACGTGAACGCTCCTCTTGTCCCCCACAACTTACGAATCTTACCCATCATATCGCACCTCCTTTTTTTCTCAACCCCTGTTTTTTATCCCAACACAATCCTTCTCTCATAAATCCTCCGGGCAGGAATCCCGAAAAATAATTTTCGGCTCCACATAAATCTTTTCGTTTCTCCCTTTTTCCAACATTTCCACTGCTTTTGTTGAAATTAATTTCTCATTGATAGAGACAGAAGTAAGACTATACCCTTCTCCCCAGAGGGTATTGTAATAGCCAATAATGGCAACATCATCTGGCACTTTCACTTTCAATTCCTCCAAAATTTTTAACACCGGAATAACCCGGAAATCACCAAAAGAAAGAATCCCCTCCGGCCTATCAGAAGAGTTGAACATTTCCCGATAAGTTGCCGGAGATGTCTCCCTGGTAATCAGGTAGGTGAATTTACCCCCATACTCTTTCTGGGCTTGCAGGCATCCCCGGTAGAACAGATCCGAAATCCATCCCGGCTCTATCTTAAAGGAAAGTATGAGCACATTTTTCCTTCCCGCTTTTAATAAATGTTTAGCTGCCAGATAGCCTCCTTTAACATAATCGGCGAGGATATAGGAGGCATTGTACCTCTGCGGGCCTTCAAAACGATGGATGAATACCAGTCGGGCAGATTTTCTTAACTTACTTAGAATTTCAAAGGGGAAAACCGAATAACCATCCACTATCAAGCCAAAATATTTTTCCTGAAGAAACTTTTCCAGATGTGGTTTAACATTGTTCCTGATATCCATCAAAGTAGTAAAGTAATCAAGAGATTGCAGTTGTGAAGGCAGATATCTGGTAAAGGGAAGATGTGAATATTCTTCCGCTTCCACTACCACACCTACGGTGCGATGGTTTCTGAGACTCTTGTAATCTGCCACAAAAGTTCCCTTTCCCTGTATGCGGTAAAGGAACCCCTCCGAGACCAGTTCATTCAACGCTCTTCTTGCTGTAGTACTGCTGACATTGTACCTGGATATCAACTCATTCTCCGAGAATATCCTTTCTCCTGTTTTTATCTTCCCCTTCTCAATAAGATTTTTCAGAATATTTTTTAACTGTTTGTATAAGGGAACTTCCACAATCTGTATGAACTCTTCTTCCATCCTGGCAACTCCTGGTTATAACACCAACTTAGTATACAACTTTTTCTCCCTTCTGTCAAGTCACACCTATCTCCAGATACCTTGCAGACTCTCCCAACCACCGCTATACATTGCTATCCGCTATTCCCCTGACAATCTCCAGCCCACCTTACAAAAATCGAAAAAAAACAGAAAAAAAGGAATTATTGCTTTATTCTATCGAAGTTATTATCTCTCTACCATATAAGCTCTATTTTCAACCTGATGCCAGAGCTTCAAGTCGCAGTGGTACCCCCCTTTGCTGCAGCATAGAAAAGCCCTGATAGACCAACCAGCTGGCCATAGCCCTGAAATAATACCTACCGCATTCAAACTCGTTATAGTTACCATAATATTCCCGGATTGCCTTGACCATATGGAAAGTCTATTAGTGCACCACGACCGGATAGACTGTTTGGCCTGGTGTCGATTCTTTTTATGGAAGCAGTATCTCCCAGGAAACGAGAGAGGATCTCTGCCCTGCTGCAAGGCAATTTCCTGTCTGTTATTTCCCTGCTCCTGGCACCTGCTACCCCATCTCTCACTAACACCGGGGATAATATTATCCTTTTATGCTATCTATGCCAATCCGCTTTTCTCTTTTATCACTTTTTTTACATCTGGAAAGATAATCAATATACTCGTTCCATATATTACGTCCTTGGGTTATACTGCGCACATACGGGACAAGACATAATGCCTGCTGTGCCCCCGCCTGTATCTTGGAAGAGTTGTGAGTTGCTCCCAATGAACATCGGGACCAGTTCTGCCTATCACCTCACACCTATCTCATATCCTCCCTAACTACTCGCTACTCTCTCACCATTCACCGTTCACTATTCACTGTTTACTATCCTCTGCTCGCTACCTGCTACTTTCTTCTCTCCCTCATCGTCAGGTACAACCGGAAGAAGGGATGCAGCCAGAAACTAAGCAGAGAAACAGAAATAGACCAGAGAATAGGCAAGGGATAAAAGGCCTGGGAGAGCTGGAAAAGTAGGTTCCGTTTCCCTTTTAACTCCTCCAACTTTCCCAGATAATCCTCGCTCTTCCACTTTCTATCCCAACAGGGGGAAAAATCCCCCTTGGTTATCACCTTATCTCCTTTCTTAAAAATTATACGATGAGAGACGAGCTTTCCCTGCCCCCCCCTAAAAACCACTACTTCCCCTATTCTTGTCCTGGCTAAAGGCACCCATCGCACCTTCGCCTTATCGCCCGGCATAATGAAGGGGAACATACTCCTTCCTTCCAGGTTAAGGTCTATATGCCTTCCTGCCTTGAGTACTTCCTGGTAAATTCTTATCCGGTCTAAATTCTTCCTTCCCATAACTTAAAATACTTTCCAAACTCCTTTCCGTACTTCCGGGCAATGGCAGGAGAATATATAACCAGAATATTCTCGTTATTCCTCTTGAAGCCTGAGTAGGAAAGGTTCAGTGAGCCTGTAATTACAATCTTCCCATCAATAACTATAAACTTGCTGTGCCAGCGGGAAGCATAGTTTCTATCCTCTATCACTCTTAAGCCTGATAGGGCCATCAACTGGCAGGGAGAAGACTGCCTTGCTTCGTAATAATCCACGATTCCCTTAACCTCCACTCCTTCTGATGCCTTTCTCAAAATACACTCTGCCAGCTCCTTATGGGTAAAAGAAAACTGGGAGAAATATATGCTTTCTTTGGCCCCTTCCATTAACTCCTTTACCCTGAAAAAAGCCTCCTTGCCCGGCGTGAAATAATTCTCCACCTTTACTCCGGAAACATACACCGTATTATTATAACCCTTTCTTCCCTTTCTCGTTTTTAAATTTTTTAAATGGTTAAATTCCTGGAGATAATTTTTCGCCAGCTCCCTGGAGTCCAGCAAGATTAAATCATTGAATTGATAGGAGGATGCTCCCGGATTGTAAGAGCCGGTAAAGACTTTCTCCCTATCCACTACCAGGAACTTATTATGCATGAGAGCCTTATTCTTATCTACAATAGCCATGTTCTCGTTCTGCAGCCTGGGATAGAAACTAAAAGGAGCATAAATATTGTCTCTCTCCACTAAAATCTTCACCTTAACCCCTCTGCGCCTGGCTTTTACCAGTGCCTCCCCCACCCTGCCCCTTACGATGTAAAGGGCTCCCGTAATCCCTTCCCTGGCTGCCCTAATTTCTTTTACCAAAATGTCTTCCAGGTTTCTGTGCGGAGAAAAAAACACTTCTATCCCTTCTCCCCGCAATTCAGAAAGAATAAGCAAGCCGAGTAATAGCAAGATAAACTTTTTCATCATCTACCCTCAATGATATCAGCCCCTCTCGTGATAAATTCAAAGAATACCCTTTCTTTTTAGAGCGGTAAGGAGTGACAGGATAAATAATTTTCCCTCTTACAATCTTTATTTCCCGGGGAGAGAAAATTACTTCTCCTCCCGGAATTTCCTGGTAAAGCAAAAGAGAAGCCCCCTTATATTCCCAACGCAGAGTTTCTGCCGGAATAGGACTCTCTCCCCGCATCACCTGCACCTTCATACCACCTTTTACATAGGGAATTAAATCTCCCGGAGGAAGGAAAATATTTTTTACTTTCCAGCCTCTTCGCACTATCTCTCCTACCAGGATATTCTCCCAGTTTCCCTGGGAAAGAACAATGTAATCTATTCTTTTTCCGGCAAGGTATTGCAAAAGGTAGGATTCATCGCTCTTCCTCCATCTTTTCACCGCTATGTAGAGAAAATTCTTTCCTTTCTCCGGAAAGAGCGCAATATATCCCTTCCCCAGCGGATACAGAGAAACTTGCGGCAACGCAGAAATAATAGGACTCAGGAGAAGGGACAAAAAGATAAAACAACTCCTTCTGCCCATGCGGGGAAGCAGGAGATAAAAAAGGTAGATTATTATAACTACTCCTAAGGGAACAAATACCGGGTAAAAGAATCCTGCCATCCGTATTCTTTCCAGGCTTTGCAGGGTAAATTTCAGCATCATGGTCAGTGGGAAAGTAATCAATCTATCCAGACCTCCCGGCAACAGTGTAAAAAGCGGAATAAGCAGCCCGCCCCCCAGCAGCAGAGGTAACAGTGGAAAGAAAAGAAAATTCCAGAAAAAGCCGAATATGCTCACATAGTGGAAATGGTAAGCCACCAGAGGCATAGCAGCAATTTGCGCCAATATAGTGACAGTTACCACCCGTTTTAAAAATAGCGGTTTAATGGCAAGTTCAGATTCCAGGAAAGGAGAAAGATAGACAATAAAAAAGGTAATCAGGAAAGTAAGCTGAAAACCGGGAGAGAAAAGATTGTTGGGATTTAGAGAAAGAAGCAGCAGACAGGATAAGGAGAGCACGTTCAAAAAATTTGTCTCCCTCCCTATAACTTTTCCCAGAAGATAGACGCCGGCTATGATGCCTGCTCTCAGGCCGGAAGGCGGGAATCCCACCACATAAAGGTAGAAAAAAGTAAAGATTACCGAAACGAGGGGAGGAAGCCTGGGGTCCAGGGGAAATAGCCTGAGCAGGGAATAGAAAAGCAACACCACAATTCCCACATGAAGCCCGGAGACTGCCAGAAGATGCATAATCCCTCTTTTCAAAAAGAGTTCACGCAGCTGGTAAGGCACCTCTCTTCCTCCCAGGATAAGTCCCTTCAAGATATCAGAATAAGGAGGAGGAATTGCCTGTTCGAGTAAATGCTTAAATTTTTCTTTGAGATAATAGGAGCCCTGCAAAAAACTTACGTAAAGACCGTTATTTTCTCCCTTATAAATAAAATCCTTTCTCTTTTTGACTGTGAAAAGCGGATATTTATTACCCCGCGGGAGAATAGAGGATGATAATTTGCCTTTTAGTACATATTTCTCCCCTACCCGGGGAGAATAAGCAAGGGGAAAATAAACCCTCACTTTTACTTTCTTTCTTATTTCCTCCCACTCCCTCACTTTAAATCGTTCTACCTGAAACAAAAAACTCAACGCGCTTCCCCTTCTTTGCGGGGGAGAAACCACCCAGCCTTCTATTTCAGAGTGCCTGGGTAAAGTTTTGAGAGAAAGAGGGGATAAAAA
>JALUVB010000106.1 GCA_027021085.1 bacterium | reverse complement strand
GTAGTTAGTAGCGAGGGGATGGATAGTGAACAGTAAGTAGTGAACAGTGAATGGTGGGTTAGTATCTTGGTAATCCTGGTATCCTGGGAGAGGTTCTAAGGGAGGTTAGGATTTGCAAGAATGACAAGCAACCAGCCCGCCTGTCATACCTGCGCAAGCAGGTATCCAGAATTTAGACTATAGACCTTAGACTGTAGACTGGAAGTATAGTGAGCAGTAGTTAGTAGTGAGGGAAGATAGTAAATAGTAAACAGTGCACAGTAAATAGTGAGTCGGTCCCCCGTATCATGTGTCTTTACCGTCTAATCTCTGAAGTCTGATGTCTATAGTCTAACATGGTGGCACAGGTGCCCCGACATGCGCCGGGACAGGGAACTCACCCCGATGGACATCGGGGATGACTCACAACTCTTGGACCATAGACTATTTTACCCTGAACCTCATGTGGTTCGGAGGGAACCGGCTACCGGTCACCGGTTAGCCCGGGAAGTAAACGGAAAAGACAGAGAAAGAAGCCAATTATCTCAGGCCCATCTGCCTCAAATTCTCCAAGCTTGTTTTCACGCTCTCAAAAGGATCAATCTGGCATGTATCCTGTTCCACCAGGAGAAATTCACAGGGTGAGCCCTCAATTGCCTCAAATATCCTTTCCCAGTTAAGGTTTCCTTCCCCTACGGGAAGCATAATCTGCTGGTTATCCTTTATCCCCATATCCTTGAGGTGAAGAAGAACCAACCTATCCTGTAATTTTTCACACCAGTAGGCAGGGTCACCTCCGCCGTACTGTACCCAGTAAGTATCTAATTCTGCCAGGAGGTGTTCGGATTCGCCGAATAGAATTTCCATTCCCAGCTTATCCTCGTGCTTCTCAAACTCCGTGCCATGGTTATGATAAGCAAGCCTGATTCCTTCTTTTTGTAAAATCTCAGCAGCACGATTTAGTTCTCTTGCCACTTTTTTGTATCCTTCCCTGTTATGCAGGTCTTCGGGAAGGCCGGGGCATACGGCAATAGAGGCATCTAATATTTTGTGTTTTTCAATAACTTTATCTATATCTTCCAGAAGGCTCTGATACCCCACATGGGTAGAAGTACCCTGTAGGTTCTCCCTATCCAGAATATCTTTTAATGCCTGTGGTTCAATAGGACCTAATCCAGAGATTTGCACCACCCGGTATCCAATTTCACTCACTTTGTGGAGGGTGCGGGCAATATCTTCCGGTGTTTTAAGGTAGTCGCGCAGGGTATAAAGCTGTAAACCTACTTTCCTATCCATTTTTATCTTCTTCTTTTTTGGGAGCAGATGTACTCTTTTCCTTTTTACCTTCTTTTTTTTTATAATCGTTAACATAAAACCCGCTGCCTTTGAATATCAGCCCCGCTCCTCCGCTGATTAACTTTCTCACCTTCCCACCGCAACGAGGGCATTCTTTTACAGGTTCTTCATTTATTCCCTGAAACTTCTCAAACGCGTATTCGCAACTCTCGCAAACATACTCGTAGGTAGGCATTTTGTCTCTCCTTATTGAAATATTTGATTTCTGATTACTTGTTCTTTTCTAGAAACTCTTTTACCTTTTCTTTCTCAAAAATTAGCCCTCTATTGCTTATTCTTTTTTTCCGGGGAGCTCCCTCTTCTGTTTCTGAAATTTTTCTCCCCTTTTTCTCTGCTACTTTCTCCAACAATTCTTTTATCTCTTTTCTCTTTTCCGGGGGAGCATATTGCAGAGCTTTCTTGAATTTATCCTCTGCCTCTTTCAGGTACCCTGCCTCAAGGTACTTCTTACCTTCGGCGATGGTATCTTCCAGGATAAGTATCTGTTTCTCCCTCACCACTTTCATCTGCTGGCGGCTGAGGCGAGAAGAATTTTTAGGGGTGATGATGCGGGGGGTAACAAACACCACCAAGTCACCCTTTTGCTTTCTTCTTACTTTATGACGGAATAGCGCGCCCATAAGGGGGATATCTCCCAGAAAAGGTACTTTTTTCAGGTCATACCTCATCCAGTTTTGCATGAGCCCGGCAATTACGATAGTGGTGCCATTTTTTACCGAGACACGGGTGGTGGTCTCGCGGGTATGCATAATCGGAATAGTGGTGGTAATGCCTTCTTCCGGCTGGTATTCAAAGTAGTCCACGACCTCTGTAACTTTGGGATGCAGAATAATATCAATAGAGCCGTCAGGCTTGACTATGGGGGTTACTTCCAGCTTGACTCCGGCCTCTTTAAATTTCACTTCTTCTTTCCTGGTAGTCTTGGCTGTATCCCCTTCGCCTGTTTCCTCAACGGTCACTTCAATGTAGGGAATCTCCACCATTTCGTTAACTTCTGCTTTATTTCCGCTGGAGGTGGTAACACGAGGAGCGGAGAGCAAGTCTATTTTCCCCTCTTTCTCCATTGCCTGTAGGGTAACCGCCAGGTAGTGGTCATTGCTTACAGGATTACCCTGAATGTTCACATTAAAGATATCAGCTGCTTCCGGCGTCCCCCTTAACCCGCTACTGGTGATACCAATGAAAGCATTGTCAAACTCGTTTAAATTTTTCCACCAATCCCAGGTAAAGCCTAATTCCTTGTGTACATCTACCTGGGCATTTACAAACTTTGCTTCTATTAAAACCTGGGGTAAAGGACGGTCAATCTGAGCTACCAGGCTTTCTATCCGTTTCAGATTTCCAGGCATATCTTTCACCAGGATTTTATCTGAATATTCCACCCCTTTGTTGGTAAAGAGTTCTGCATTTCCATGTTCGGAAAGAAGTTTCTGGATATGGGGAAGGGCAGAAGAGGCATCAATGCTCTGTAATGTAATAACCTTGCTTACTAATTGCTGAGGGTTAAAAGAAGAATCAATAACCTTCTCTTTTTCCGCGCTCTTGGGCATGGATATCACCCTGATTATATTCCCCTCTTCTACATAATCAAAGCCATTCACATTTAGTATCACTCTCAGTGCTTTCTCTGGAGCCACGTCATGGAAACTTACCGTTACCTTTCCCTGCACCTGGTTTCCTGCGATAATATTCATATTGTACTGGTTGGAAAACATTCTCAAGACGTCCCGCAAGTCAGCCCCCTTAAGATCCAGAGAGATTTTCTCTTCCTGAGAAAATAATGCTAAGGAATAAAAAGCAAAGACAAACAAGAAGAATATAAATTTTATTTTTCTCTTCATATCCTACCCCCTTTTGCAGGTGTATTATATCATTGAAACAGCATAATTTTCAAAGATTCGCCGTGACTTTACCACAAACACAGGGTAAAAGCAAAGAGGATAAGGTATTACTTACAGCCAGGAGAATACCGCGATAATAGCAGCCGGTGCACGCATCCCATCCCTAAGAGGCTTTTAGGTTGCAAGATGCCTTCCTGATTAACCCAGGGAAAACACCCAGGGAGATTAATCTCTTACCCCTCTTCTTCCTTTGCCTCTTTCAGCAGTTCCTCCACCATTCCCTGGTTAGGCTCTATTCGCAGGGATTCCTCCCATTCTTTTATGGCCTTCTGCACCTCCCCCATACGGTAAAAAACTGTTCCCAGGTTATAACGGGTAAGATGATTTTGAGGATTTACTCCCAGGGCTTTTTCGTAGCACTTTTTGGCATTCACAAAATCATCCTGGGAATAGAAGAGAGTCCCCAGGTTATTGTAGGCAGTTTCAAAATCTGGCTTTAACTCAATTGCCTTTTTATAAGCTTCCTGCGCTGCCCGGAATAAATGTAAATCGCTGAGTATATTTCCCAGGTTGTTATAGGCTAAAAATGACCCGGGCTCTAAAGCAATAGCTTTCTTTAAGAACTTTATGGCTTTCTTGTACTTCCCGATTCTTAGATAAAGATGTCCCAGGTTAGCAAGAATTTTGCTGCTACGGGGATAAAGTTTTAAAGCCTGGAAAGTAACTTCAATCGCCTCAGTAATCTTTCTTTCCTTTTCCAGCCTTCTTGAGAGAGAAAGAAAATACTCTACTCCCTCTTCCCCTGTCTCCATCATTTGCATTTTAACATGTAGCGGGGATATGGTAAAATATTACATGCTATATATAACCTATCCAGCTCTCCAGAGGCTTATAGGTTTCAAGAGCAGGTCGCCGATTATAAGTCTATACCTGGACACCTCAAGAGAAAAAATCGCCCGGGGAGTGCATATCAAAATTTTCAAGGACATGGCCAAAACTATCAGGGCCAAAAACGAAGAAAAAAGCAGCGTAGATGATTCATTGAGAAGAATCCAGGATTACTTGAGATTTGAATTCAGACGTAACGATAAAAATGGGCTGGCCTTGTTTACCTCGCTCGATGCGCAATTATGGGAAGTATTCCAGCTCCCGGAACCTGTGCCAGACGCACTGGTAATCGAATCCCATCCCTACGTCAAACCTCTTTTCGCCATACTGGACAGGTACCGCAGGTTTTGCATTGTTCTGATAGACCAGAGAAAGGCAAGAATCCTGGAATTATTCCTGGGAGAAATAGAAGAAATCAGGGAAATAGAGGGAAACACTCTGCACCAGGTGAAAACTTCCGGCTGGAAAGGCTACGGAGAGAAAATTCACCATCACATTGAAGAATCAATCACCCGCCACTTCCGCGAAGTGGCTGATACCTTGCTTGCTCTCCTAAGGGAGAACCATTTTGACTTCTTACTCCTGGGAGGCACAGAGGAAAATGTTTCTGCTTTCCTTCCTTTTCTGCACACCTCTCTCAAGGAAAAAATAATAGGGACATTACCTGTGGACTACAAGGCAGATATACAGGAAATCCTGAGACTGGGGAAGAAAGCAGAAAGAAAGGAGAAAGAGGAAAGGGTGGGGAAAATACTGAAAAGAATCCTGGAGGAAAAGACAAAGGAAGGATTGGTCTCTGTGGGGCTACCTTCTGTTCTCAATGCTCTGAACTTCGCCGCCATCCAGGTTCTCCTGGTAGCAGAAGAATACCGGGAAGAAGGTTACAAGTGCCCTTCCTGTGGCTACCTATCTCTCAAGGAGGGAGATTGTCCTCATTGCAAAAAGAAAATGGAAAAGAAGCTCGATATAGTCGAGGAAGCAGTGGAAACTGCCATATTGCAGGATGCCCAGGTAGAGTACGGGAGCAAAGGGTTATTAAAAGACTTTGGGATTACCGGCCTGCTGCGGTTTCGTCCTCCCCATCATGCCTAAGTTCAATCTTATTGATATCCTCTGGTTATTCTTTATATTCTCAGCTTTACAGCCCCTACTGCAGCAGAGACTGCTTGAGGCAGCAAGAGTCAGGTTAATCACCCTGCTGGAGAAGAAAAGAGGTTCCCGGGTGATAACCCTTATCCACCGGCAGGAAACCATGAGCCTGCTCGGATTTCCCATCTTAAAGTACATAGACATCAATGATTCGGAACAAATATTAAGAGCCATACGACTTACCCCCCCGGAAATGCCCATTGATTTTATACTTCATACCCCCGGAGGCCTGGTGTTAGCTTCCCTCCAGATTGCCTTTGCCCTGAAAAAGCATCCCGGTAAAGTAACAGTGTTTGTCCCTCATTATGCCATGTCCGGGGGAACATTCATTGCCCTGGCAGCAGATGAGATAGTAATGGATAGACAGGCAGTGCTGGGACCGGTGGATCCCCAGTTGGGCGAATATCCTGCCGTTTCCATACTGCAGGCAATAAAGCAAAAGGACAAAAACAAGATTGACGACCGCACGCTCATCCTGGCAGATATTGCCACCAAGGCATTAACCCAGGTTGAGTCAGCCCTCTTTGATATCCTTAGGGACAGGTTCCCGGAAAATAAAGCGAAAGACCTGGCAAAAATGCTTTCTTCCGGAAAGTGGACACATGACCATCCCATTACCTTTGAGGAAGCAACCAGCTTTGGGTTGATAGTTAATGACCAGATGCCGGAAGAAATATACAAACTGATGGACTTATACCCCCAGCCGGTTCGTCGCCATCCATCCGTGGAATATATTCCCCTGCCTTATAAACCACAGGGGAAACCGAAATCCTGGACAAAGGAGTAAAATGCTTTCTTTAGGTGTAAATGTCGACCACGTGGCCACCCTGCGGGAGGCACGGAAGATAGACTATCCGGACCCGGTGCAGGCAGCTGTGATATGCGAACTGGCAGGTGCTTCCAGCATAGTTGCCCATCTCAGAGAGGACCGAAGGCATGCCAAAGAAAGAGATATCCGGTTAATCAAGGAAGTAATCCACAGCAAGTTTAACCTGGAAATGGCTCTCTCGGAAGAGATAATCGATTTTGCGCTGCATATTAAACCCGCCCAGGTGACCCTGGTGCCGGAGCGGAGAGAAGAGGTTACCACCGAAGGAGGATTAGACGTGCTAAAGGTAAAGAGTAAACTCCAGGAGGTGATTCCCCGGCTAAAAGACAAAGGTATCAAAGTATCATTGTTTATTGACCCCATCTCCTCTCATATAGAAACTTCTAAAGAGCTGGAAGTAGATAGCATCGAACTGCACACGGGAAGATATGCAAATGCAGAAGGGAAAAACAGGGAAGAAGAAAAGGAAAAGTTGCGAGAGATGAGTGTGCTTGCCCACCGGTTAGGATTAAAGGTGCACGCCGGCCATGGATTAAACTACCGGAACGTTCAGCCTATTGCCCAGTTGCCCCACGTGGAAGAGCTGAATATCGGACATTCCATAATAGCACGCGCAGTTTTTGTCGGGCTGGAACGCGCGGTAAAAGAAATGCTCCAGCTAATGAATCCTGCACATACGTAATCATCTATCCTTTTTGCTGCCCCGTGTTTCTCCCGTTTTTTATGCCGGGAGATTTTCTTATTAAAAACAAAATGACAGGAAAGTGCGGAGCACCGTAACCAAACGGAGTAATGCTTCGTCTGTATATTATGAGAGAGAGGCCTGAAGGATTGGATGACTTGGAAAAGATACTTGAAAAAGCAAGAAATTTCGACGAAACGGCACTGGCTACCCTGGCAGAGGAATATTACCCGGCCATCTTCCGCTACTTCTACTACCGTACGTCCAGCCGGGAAGATGCTGAAGATTTAACCAGCGAGGTATTCGTGAGGATGATAGGAGCCATAAAAAAACAGAAGGGCTATTTCCCTGCCTGGCTCTATCGCATAGCCCGCAATCTGCTCACGGATTACTACCGAAAGAAAAAGACACGCAGGGAAATCTCCCTGGAGACAATGAACATAGAATCTATACCAGACCCTAAAAGAGAGGATACTGCCAACTTATCTCCCGATGAAATTAAGAAAATACTTGAGCTAATCACCCCGGAGCAGAGAGAAGTGATTATCCTTAAATTCCTGCAGGGGTACTCGGCAGAAGAGACTGCACAAATTCTGCATAAGTCGGTAGGAGCAATAAAAGCCCTCCAATTCCGTGCTTTTGTCTCGCTCAAGGAGATTTTAAAGAGGGAGGAGGGGATACAGAAATGAAGAATTCATTTGAGGATATACTGGATATCTGCCTGGAAAGGATAAAAAGGGGAGATGATTTAGCTAAAATATTGCAAGAGTATCCCGCATACGACAACGAATTGAGGGAAATACTTCTCCTGGCAAAGCGAATAAAGGATACACCCTTCCCCAAGCCTTCCAAAAGGGAAATTGCCACATGCCTGGTTAAGATAGGAGAGAAGCTCCAGGAGCAGAAAAACCAAAAGCGCAGAGCAAGCATAAGCGGCTGGTTCGCCCTGCCCTTTCCCCTCTGGACCAGGGCGCTTGCTTTCGCCTTGCTACTCACCCTGATTTCCTGGGGAACAATTAACCTCTCTGCCAATACTGTGCCCGGAGATATTCTTTATCCCCTGAAATCCATTACAGAAAAGGTAAAATTCTTTCTGACGGTCAATCCTCAGGGCAGGGTAGAACTCAGGATTATCTACTCGGAAGAAAGAATGCAAGAATTGCTAAGCCTCTTTAACAAAAAAGGAGCCCTTGATCCACGCCTTCTCCAGGCAATGCTTGAGGAAGCCAGCAAAGCACTGGATAATGTTTCCAGATTGCCAAAAAATGAGAAAACCGCCTATCTTTCCCGGCTGGAGAACCTGCATACTTACCAGAAAGATACACTGGAGAACCTGCAGGAGAGTGTTCCCCCTTCCCAGAAGAAATACCTTGCAGAAGCCATCCAGATGTGCAATAAACAAATGGAGCAGATGAAAATGATGATGGGGAAAATGTATAAGCATATGGAATCTTCTGACTGCAGAAAGAAATAAATATTATGCGTAACTTTTCTACCTGTTTCTCCGTCTTTAGTATTAGAGAGGAGGTGAAAAAATGAAAAGATTTATTCTGTTCAGTTTTGGCTTTGCAATGCTGGCAGGTTTGCTGACAGCGGGTGTACTCTATGCCCACGATGCCTCGACTCCTTCCAAACTGGAAGATGTTGAAGTTACCGTAAAAAATATTGACAATGGGCTGCAGGTTACAATTACTTCAGATAAACCCGAGGTAGTCAAAGCAATTAAAGAACGCTCCTCCTGGTACCAGAAAGTTCTTAAACATATCGCCTCAGCCGGCATGCACGGAAAAAAAATGAATATGGATTGCCCCATGCAGGGAAAAGGCATGATGGGTGGTGGGATGATGGGCGGTGGCATGATGAACAAGGACAAAGAGTAGCAGATCTTAAAGAAAAGAGAGGGATGGGCTTACATTTAACCCATCCCCCTTCTTTTTTTCAGGAGAGCAAGGATTTTCAGTAGCAAGTAGTGAGGGAAGCAGGATAGACCTTAGACTATAGACTTTAGACTATAGACTGGGAGGATAGTGAACAGTAAGCAGTGAACAGTGAATAGTAAGTTAGTAGCCTGGCATGCTGGTTTCTTACCCGCCTGGCCGCGATATTGCAAACATTCCCCTTCACAGGTACAATGAGACATTGGTTGAAATTACTTTCCTGCACCAGGGGTGTCTTTTCCCGGGTATGAGACGGGAAGGAAGGACAGGCATTCTTAATATGTGATGGACTCCAGAAAAATTTTCTCTCCTCTCTTTTTCCTGCTTCTCTTGCCAGTTTATCTTTTCCCTTTTATCAGACCGGAAATTCTTAAATCCATTCTTTCAGAGGCCGGCATCCTTATGGTAGCATTCTTTACCATCCTGGCAATCTTGAGAGAAAGAAAACTCAGAATCCCGGGCTTACCTCTCCTGTCTCTTTTTATCCTCTCTATTATTTATTTCCTGTTTTCTGCCCTGCGGGGATTACCTTTGAGTTTTCATCCTGAAGGATGGCTGCCATTTTTCTATCTCATACTCTCTGTCTCTCTCCTTCTGCTGCCGGAGTATAACCATGAGAGAATAATTACATACATTGTTTTTATCGGAGTATTCGTGTCCCTGGCTGCTCTCTATGAAAAACTTCTGGGATTTCCCGGGCAATGGAAATATAATTTCCCCCAGGAAACCTTCGGCACACTGGGAAATCCCAATAAATTAGGCGCCTACATGGCCGTGCTTTTCCCCCTTTCTCTCTCCCTGTTAAAGAAAAAATGGCAACTGGTTTTCCCTGCCCTTATCCTGCTTGCCCTTTTGCTCTCCCGTTCAGAGGGTGCCTATATTTCACTTATAGCCAGTTCCCTTGTCTGGAGCTTTATTTATTATCCGGGGAAAAGATACATTATATTTCCGGGATTAATTATCCTTCTGCTCTCTCTGTATTTTGCTTTCAGGTTTCTTCCCCCGCATTCATTTTACTGGAGATTGTTTAACTGGGAAGTAGGCAGCAGGATGTTTCTCTCCCATCCTGTTATCGGAACAGGGCTGGGGGGAGTGTTGAAGAACTACTCTGTTTTTCAAGCCCCCTTAAGAAGGCATTTCCCCTTCCTGCCTCCTTTTTTTATGGAAAAATACCTGCACAATGATTTTCTGCAAATACTATCTGAGACAGGGATTATAGGCTTTCTGCTCTTCTACTCGCCCTTCGTTTTTATAGCCAGGCGCTTTTTCAGAATAAAGAAATCGCCGGAGAGATTCATAGCCTTCTCTCTGATTACCTGGTTAATGCTAAGCATAGTAAGTTTCCCCCTGTACATGCCTTCAGTAACTCTGCTGTTTCTCATTCCATTGCTTCTTTACCTGCCGGGAAGAGATACAGTGGCAAACCTTCCCGCCGTGCCAGAACCTTCCCGTCTCCGCAGGAGAGGGAAAAGCAGTTTTAGCTGGCACTCCACCCTGTTAAGCAAATTATCACTCATCATACTTTTACCTCTACTGCTCTTCTCTCTTTTCTCCCTGGGCAGGATTCTTATAGGAGAATACCATTTTCGCAAGGGAATCTTTTACCTGGAAGAGGGCAAGAAAAACGCAGGGGAGAGAGAATTACAGAGAAGCCAGCGCTATAACCCCGGAAATCCATTCCTTTATTACTCCCTCTCAATATTGAAGCAGGAAGAGGGGAAAAAGGAAGAAGCCTTACGGCTGGCAAAAAAAGCCTACTTACTGGGCCTGAGACACCCCAAACTCCGGGAAATCCTGCGGGAATTAACAGGGAACAGGGATGGGAAATGAGCAGAGAATTGCTTCCCCGGTATTTTATCCGGGGTTGAGCCCTAAGGGTATTTACCGGGGCACATCCGAGATGCAGGAAATTTAAGGTTTTAGATATGGCACGGCAAAAGTGCATTGTAATATTCTCCACTGCCTGGGGTTTCTTTGAGTTAATTTTAACTTCCCGGGGAGTATATTCTTTGAGAAGGGTAAAAAAGATAAGTAAAGCCACTCCTTACTTTACATCTATACCAGAGAGAGTCAAACTCTACTTGGAAGGTATTCAGCAAGAGGATTTCCAGGATATTACAGTAGATTGGGAAGGATATTCCCCGGGAGAAAGAAAAGTGCTTGAAACAGTAAGAAACATTCCCTACGGCAAGACGGAAAGTTACCGGCAGGTGGCTGAAAGAAGCGGATTCCCCGGTAAATGGCGCTGGGTAGGGCATGTTCTGGGCAAAAACAGGGTTCCTCTTATCATTCCCTGCCACAGGGTAGTAAAAAGCAACGGGGAAATAGGCGGATTTTCCTGGGGGGAAGGGTGGAAGAAAAGACTCCTGGCGCTGGAGTCAGGCAAATGTTGCCGGGGAAGAAGGGAATAAAGCAATCAGGCGATTCTCCCTATACTTTATGCAAGGAACACCCGTTAGAGGGTGTGAACATCCGGACACCGCTCTTTTATACCCTGCGCAGGAAAACAAAGCTAATTACTAGAGGCAGGTTATCTTAACTTGTGAATCCTCCTGATAATATCCATTACTTCGTCTATCTTTTGCCTCTTTTCCTCATCGGATTTTCCCTGCAAAGATTCCACTACGCAGTGTTCAATATGCTTGGAAAAGATTTTTTCTGATACCCGACGGAGCGCATTGATAGCGGCATAAATCTGGATTACAATATCCACACAGTATTTCCTCTCCTCAATCATTTTCTGAATTCCCCGAATCTGCCCCTCGATTCTTTTCAAATCCACCAGACTTTCTGAATGAGTAATCTTATGGTCCATTATTTCTCTCCTTTTTAACTAAACCTCACTTAATACTACAACTATAAAAATCTCCTATTTCCTTTTCATTCCAGCATTTCCTTTTTCTCCAGAAGATACTTTTTAGCTCTCAGGGCAGCCTTGGCCCCTTCCCCGGAAGCAATAACTATCCTCTTGCCAAAAGCGTTAGTTACATCCCCACAGGCAAATATTCCTTCCACGTTAGTGGAACAATCAGGATTTATTACTATTTCCCCTTTTTCATTCAATTTAACCAGCCCACGACAGAACTCCGTATTCGGCAAAAGCCCTATCTGGATAAAGACACCTCCACAGGGAATCTCCTTCCTTATCAGGTTATCCCGCGACTGCACCAGCACACTTTCCACTTTATCCTTACCCCTGATTTCCTCCACATCGTATCCCTCCAGTATATTCACTCTTTCACTTTTTTTCAGTTTCTCAATATCAGCATCATCGCCTATAAGCTTTCCCTGCGAGACTAAAGTTACCCTGCAGCCCAGCTTCTTCAAATCGTTGGCAGTCTGGATGCCAGAGTTACCTCCCCCGATAACCACCACATCCATACCCTTGAATAGAGCCGTATCCTGGACCGAACTGTAGGATACACCTTTTCGGAGCAAACGTTCCTCCCCGGGGACCCCCAACCTCCTCCGTTTCATCCCCGTGGCGATAATGACAGAACGAGTACGAATCGTTTTCCCTGACTTAGTCAATACCTCAAACCCTTTTCCTCTTCGATTAATTTTAACCACCTCATCTATCATGTGGTCCAGGTAATGTTGATGCAGAAACTGGTTTTTAAACTTGTTGGTAAGTTCTTTCCCCGTGATAAAGTCAAACCCCATATAATTCTTGATTTTTGAACTATCCACCGCCTGACCGCCTATATCCATGGTTACCACCATGGTATCTATCTTCAACACGGAAGCATATACAGCCGCAGTAACCCCGGCCGGGCCACCGCCAATGATAACCAGGTCATGAATATACTCCCGGGAAAACTTCCGGGGAGAATTCTTAAACTTATTCTTACAACCTGCCGAACAAAAATAGTATTTCTTCCCCTCAAATTCAATAGTAAACTCCTCTTCCTCAATTTCCATTCCGCAGACAGGGTCTTTAATCATCTTTCTCCTCTCCGGTTCGCTCCAGCATCATCTGGGCTCCCATGTCGTGGCAGAGAACCACCTCGTCAGCTCCTGCTTTCTTCAACTTGGCTTCGTTCATTACATCCTCCGTTTTGCAAATAACCTTTAAATCCGGATTAAGCATCTTGGCCGTTAAGGCAATGAAAACATTATACGAATCATCCAGGGAGGCCAGAAGATACCTGGCCTTTTTAATCCCGGCCCTTTCCAGCACTTCATCCTGCCGCGCATCCCCCTCCACCACGGGAATACCAGCCTGAACCATCTCTTTTACCTTTTCGGAATCGTTCTCTATTACTACAAATTGTGCACTTTCCTGCACCAATCTCTTAACCAGGGCCCTTCCCACTTTACCGTATCCACAGACAATAAAATGATTTTTCTTATCCATTGCTCCTGCAGGCAATCTCAACACCTCCTTTATTCTCTTTCTCACGATAACCTCAAAAATAGTCTGGAAAGTAACCAGAACTGTCCCCACCCCCAGTAAAATTACTATAATATCCAGAATCTTTCCAGCCAGGGTCTGGGGAGTAATATTACCGTAGCCAATCGTGGTAATAGTAACCAGGGTGAAAAAAAATGAATCTAACAGCGTAGGAACATTTCCCTTCTCAAAAAAGCGAAAGCCGAACGTTCCTGCTATCACCACCAGGATGAGCACCGCCACGCTCAGTTTCAAGCGGACCCAGATATCTTGCGTCTCTTTATCCATTTTCTCTAAGCACCTGCCCGGTGAACACCTGCCAACTTATACCAGTGTATATGTTCGTAAAGACTCGACCACAGCATACCCAGGGAAAAGGCAAACAAAAGCTCCTCCAGGGGCACTCCCAGAATCAATACCCCGGATATCTGGGAAAAATTCCACACATCTCTTACATAATTCGGGAAAACGGCCACCAGGGTAACGAAAAATACAAAGTAGAAGCCCAGAAACAATAAGCCGCCTACCCAGACCTTTTTCTTGAGGTCAGGCCTGCATATGATTGCGGCAATACCGCCTAAAAACATTGCAACAATAGCACAGTATATGTGGTTCCAATCTGTCCAAACCGCCAGGGCCACAAAGATAAGCAGGGGTGAACTTACAGCCAGGGCATGAAACCGGTGCCGCCTGTGGTAATGTTCCTCTATATCCATTTTAATATGCCTTGTCTTAAAAAACACCTCATAAATAATGGCCACTAACCCCCCGATAGCAAAGGAAAAGATTATACTCTCTATATCAAATCCCGTTTTTTCTGCCAGGTTGAAAAGGGAAGGCGGATTCCAGTACCCGGGAACGAAGAGCGGCTCAGTAAGCCCAAGTGGTGCCGTCCATACACTTGCCCAGATCATCTCTTTACGCAGATTCTTTTTAAAGATAAAAAAGAAGCACCAGATAACCAGGAGCAACAATGACCAGATGAGCCACACGTATTGCTGCATAATAAGCCCTATTCCTTTTTTACCGGGCAGGATAAATCTTTTCCTGCCTCCAGCCTTAATCGGGGGATAAACGCAGGGACACTTTTCTTATACTGCAAAAATTCCTCCCCGAACTGCTTTTCCAGTTCCCTTTCTTCTCTCATGGCCAACTTGTAGTAGGCAAATATAAGTATAGGCCACATGAGCAAAGTAGTCAAAGAGGGCCACTGGATAAGAAAACCAACGGTGATTAAAAATATGCCATCGTACTGGGGATGGCGCAGATGGGCATATATCCCGTCTTTCACCAGTTCTTTGCCCCCTGCCTGGTAGATAAGTTTCCATCCCCTGTACATCAGGTAAAGCCCAAAAAATATGAATCCATTGCTGATAAAATGGAGTATCACCATGGCCAGCGCAGAGTGGGCAAGCCCCAGGAATACCAGAATCAGGTGCCCGCTGGCATGGGAAAATGGATCCAGCACCGGATAGCTCTTGCCCAGCAAAGAAACCAGCAAAAATATGGTAAGGGGAAAACCGTACATTTCCATAAAGAGCACCGCCAGGAAGGAGAAAAATACGCCCATGGAACGCCATTCCACCTTCTTCCTCGGCCTTAAAAAACCCAGGGCAAACAAAATAAAGAAGGAAACACTAAAAAGCACCGTTCCCCAGTTATTGTAAGCGTAACTGCTTACTCCCTCTCCATGCATATTCTTACCCCTCCTTTTCTCATTACCGCTCTCTTAATTCTCGTCCCTGCGCAACCCTGCCTGCTT
>JALUVB010000105.1 GCA_027021085.1 bacterium | reverse complement strand
GGCTGGTTGCTTGTCATTCTTGCGAAATCTACTCTCTTTACCAAGACACCAGGATTACCAGGGAACCAGGATACCGAGTTATCATTCTACCATTCACTGTTCACTATTTACTGTTTACTCTCTTACCTCACTACTATCCACTCGCTACTAACTACTGTTCACTATCCTCCCCCGTCTATAGTCTAAAGTCTATGGTCCAAGGTCTACAGTAGTAATCACTCTCCCATCTTTTCAGGCCAGAAATACTATTATCAAATAGCAGAAAGCCCCTATGAGCAGGGCCGTGGAAAAACCGGAGACAAGAGAAAGTGCCACGGCCAGTACCGATCCCAGAACGGACATGGTGCCGTTTATCCCATACATCCAGGGGATAGAATGCTCCATGTTCATCTTCTTCAAAAGCGTAATAGCAGTGGGGAAAGGAACTCCCAGCACAAATCCCAGGGGAAGCAAGAGAAGAGAGGTGACAAAACTTCTTACAAAAATACTGCTTCCCAGCAGGTTATTCAGAATAACGGAATGCACAAAAAAGAGCAGTATCACCAGAGAAAACACACCCAGGGAAAACACTTTCAATCTCTTCCTCAGCCGGTACGGATAAAACTTCCTGCTCACAAAACTCCCTGCCCCCATACCCACCAGGAGGGAAGACAAAAGAACCGCCAGGGATATGGTAGGAGACCCGAGATACAAAGTCAACTTCTGGAAAAACGAAATTTCTACCAGCATGAATCCTGCCCCTAAAAGAGTGAATATTCCCAGGAACCGCAACACGTTCTTCTTTTTCCGATTAAACACTATTGGAACAATTATCAATAAAACGTTCACCAGTACCACCAACCTGAGCAGGGAACGCATATCTTTCGGCAAACCTTTCTCAATCTTGTAGAAAAACGGCTTATTATCCCTTACCGGCGTCAAATCTATGGGAGAAGCAGCAATTACATCGTTTAGACTGCTATCTCCCTCTGCCAATTTCATTAAAGTTTCGTTAAACATCTTGAGTGTAAAAGGCAATTTCCCTTTTTTATTTTCCAACACCACTGTTTGTTGTTCGATGTAAGGCAGATATGAGGAAGGAGGATAATCAAGATTTAGCTCATGCATAAATTTGTGGCGAAGATTCATTTCCTGGGGCGTGAAAGGGGTTTTCTTCAGCACCACAAGAGGCTTCATTTTCCTTCCTATGGTATAAATACGCTGCATAGCTTCCTTATTATCTATTCCCATCTCCTTCAGGGCAGTTAGAGCAGTAACCACGAAACGCAGTATCTCATGCGGGCGATGCAGGACCAGCACTATCCGTCCCTTATCGGTTAAATGATTGAAGTAATCTTTTATAGCTTCTGCGGTTAAAAGATAATTCTCGGTAAGAGCATAGCCCTCCAGACTTCTTGAACTCTTAGTTACCGGGAGAGTAAGCATAATCACATCGTATTTCTTATCCGACCCCCTGAGAAAGCTCCTTCCCTCACCCACCACAATATCCACGTTCCTAAACTTTGTATAGATACCGCCATTGTACTCACTGTACTCTTTTACTATATCCACGAACCCCTTGTTTACCTCTACGCCGGTAATTTTCTTCATACCGGTAAGCAACCCCAGCAAAATCTCTTTTCCTCCACCCGGGCCAATCACCAGCATGCGGTTTTTCTCATCATTTTTTAGAAATCGAAAAGGGAAAAACCCAACGAAATCTTTCTCAAACTCTTCTATATCCTTGCCCGGCGCTTCTAAATCACCATTAAACTTGAGCATAGCCGTACCTGCCGCCCCGTCCACAAAAAGATACATTGCCTGGTCGTAGTCCCTGAATTTCACCAGGTCCGTACGTCCGAAAGCACTCCACCTGGTCTCCACTATTTCTGCCTTCAAATAGGCATTGGTCAGCATATTGTACATATCCTTGCTGGGGTAATTGCCAATGGGTATCTCTCCCAAAAAAGAGAAAGAAATATTTAAGAAAAATAAAAGAGCAAAGGTAAGAAGCAGAGCAAAAGGAAGAGTTCCCCCTACTGAAGGCTTAACCCGCTCCCTCCAGAAGAAAAGAGAAGACAGGGACCCCAGGATACTCAGCAAAAGAACCCCATTAACCCCTCCCAGAGTATTAAGTATCCATATGGCAAAAAGTGCCCCCGAAGCAGCACCCAGAAGATCCGTGCCATAGAGTTTAAAGCTCTCTCCGGCAAAAGCACGAAAAGCAAGAGACAAGACTACCCCGGCAAAGAAGAAGGGAGGAAACAGGAACAAAAAATAGAAGAACTTATTAGGGATAAAATAAATCCCCGCAATCAAAATTATAAACAAAGCCACCGAAACCGCAAATAACCCGCTGTAAAGAGAAAATTCCCGGTAAGGCCGGACTAATTTATGTTTCCTCCACCGGTAAAAAACGTATATCCCCCCGCAACCCAACCCCAGGATGGCCAGGGAAACCACCATGAAAGCATAGTTGTAAATAAATATAATAGAGGAAATCCTGCTCGCCAGTATCTCAAAGGAAAGCAGCGAGGAAGAAAGCAGAAAAACCCCGATAAAAAAATTTAACCCGGGTACAGCTCCTGTATTATTCTTATGGTTTCTATTCATTAAATCCCCTAAATTTGATTAAGCGGTTGCCTCCGCAAACTTCACGGCGCAACCGCTCAACCATTATCTGTTATCCATCCCCCTCAGCCACAACATCCGCCGCTCTTTTTCTCTTTCTTCATGTACTTCATAGGAGCCTGGTCAAAATCTGCCTTGCAGTTAGTTGAACAGAAATAAAAAGTTTCTCCCATGTGAGTACTCGTAGCAGCTGCCATCTCCTTATCCACTTCCATCCCGCAGACGGGGTCCTTTGCTTTTTCACCCATTTTGTTCTCACCTCCTTCTTTAATTTTAAACTCGTCTTTCGTTCCCCCACAACATCCCCCTCTCTTCCTAAACAATAACAGGAGAATTCCGCCCGCCAGTATAAATCCCAGAATGTATCCCAGCATCTTTCACATCCCGAGTTTCTTTCTCTGCTCCAGAGCCACAGGGCAAGCACAGGTAAGAATATCCAGGTTACAGTTACCACAAAGACACTTCTCCACTTCTTTGGGAGCATCCACATCCTTGGCGCTTGAAGAGTCCAACCTCTGGGAATCCGGGGAAACCACCGGAGTGGTTTTCTGGGTACTTATCCAGATTCCCCCGATTACAAGCAAAGCAACAATCCCTCCCACTATAATGTATTTTTTCATACTTTATCTTTCGCCTCCCATATTTACTTTTTCAGGTCGCAACAGCTCCTGGGCACCTCGCTACTGCTGGAAGAAAGTTTCTTGAGGAATCCACCATCAGACTTACCTCCTAAGAAACGATGGGGATCCTCCTGGAAGGTAGCCTTACAGGCTAAAGAGTCAAAGTAATAAACTTTCCCCTCGTATTCCAGGGAATATCCCTTGCCTCTGCCAACCTTGGAGCCACATACCGGATCCCTTTTCCCGAACATTTTCACTCACCTCCTTTATGATGACCTTCCTGCCCGGAAGAGTCCTGAGAAGATTTCTCCCCTCCCATCATCCTCATACACTGAGCCATCATCTGCATCATCATACCCTGCATATCCTGCATCATGGGCATCTTCTTCATATCCTGCATCATCATACCTTTTCCCATCTTATTCTTATCCATTTTCCCCTGGGATTCCCCGGCAAATATGGGTGCAGCGAAAAGCATCAGCGTAAGCGTTAAAACCATTATTATTCTTTTCATCTCCTCACCTCCTTTCTTCTATTATACCATACCCCCCTACTGTATGTTAAGGGCAAGTGGGTAATTATTATGCATTTCGCCATAAAATCGCCGTATTGAAAGGGCGGAAAGATTTTTGACGCACCCCATTTCTTCCCCGCTCTCCTCCCGTATAGAAAGGGAAAGGGCAAATTTACCGGCTGGAAATCCACGAAACCAGCCTGCCGGGAACTTCTGCCCTCCGGGAGGAGGGCAGGCGGGTATGACAGGCAGATTGGTTTTTGCTGCAGATTCATTATTCATTTACCACCCCTGTTTACTGTTTACTATCTTCCTCCTCACTACTATCTACTCGCTACCCGCTACTTTCATCTTTCCGGCCTCCCGTATACCCTCTTCTAACACTTACATATTTCCTGGGATCAGCAACGAATCTCTCCTTGCAGCTCTGGGCACAGAAGTAGAAAACCTTCCCCCTGTATTTACAGGCAGCGATAGCGGTATTTTTTTTGATTGTCATACCGCATACAGGGTCTTTCACTCTGCCAAACATGTTACTTCACCCCCTTTTAAAATCTTAATGATGCCTGTGTTTTTTATGTTTTCCTTTTTTTATATGTTTCTCAGGTTCTTTCTCAAATTCTGCCTGGCACTTAGGACAGCAAAGATAATAAGTTTCGCTTTCGTATTCCACCCTGGCATAAGCCTTGTTTCTGTTAACTTTTCTTCCGCAAACCGGGTCATAATAAAACATAATTTACCTCCTTTTTCCTTATTCCATTAAAAACCACTGGGGAATCTCACCCACAACAACCTCCCTTCTTTGTTTCCTTTTTCATTTTCATGTACTTCATAGGTTCCCCGCTGAACTTATCCTTGCAAGCCTGGGAACAAA
>JALUVB010000104.1 GCA_027021085.1 bacterium | reverse complement strand
AGAGGATACTACAATAAGATAAGACCGTTTGAGTTTCTCTTTGATCTTGCCAACGATTCCCTGGAGAGGGAAAATTTAGCAGGATTGCCTGAATACGAGAGAATACTTAAAGAAATGAGAGAGAAATTGCTCGCGTGGATGAAAGAAACGAATGATCCCTTGTTGAAAGGTCCCGTGCCCTTGCCAGAAGGAGGCAGGTTAACACCTCCCTGGGGATACTCTGCTGGTACAGCCTGGACTTCATCCGGTTTGGATGATAACAGTTCCTGCTCCAAAGGGAGGTAAAGTAAGAATAAGTACAGCCTGTGTTGCACTGAACAACCGGCATATATTTAAAAGTTTTTCCATGTTTTGCTGTCCATTTCTCTTCCTCCATAGGAGAATTTGAATATTGTCTAAATAGATTTCAGCAATAGAATCTCAATTGCGATATAATAACCCCCAAATAAAAAAGGAGGTAGGTTCTATGAGAATGAACGAAAGAGAAAGATTTGTTAACGCTCTTCTTTTTAAAACAGTAGACAAGGTTCCTTTTTTCCCGGGCAACCCGCGGGAGTCCACCTTGAAAAGATGGCATGAGGAAGGTTTGCCCGAGAGCCAGCATTGGCTTGAGTATATAGAAAGACATCTGGGTATCTCCCTGAAATCCCCTTCCGATTCTGTTTCTCTTGCTTTGTCTTTTTCTCTTATTCCGGAATTTGAGGAAAAAATCCTGGAAAGGAAAGAAGGACACCTGATAGTACAAATGCACACAGGCGAAGTAGTAGAGATTTCCGACGATTTTGATTTTTCATATTTAAGAAAGGCAAGGGACTTTGTAACCCGAAAATGGTATAAATTTCCTGTGGAAAATGAACATGACTGGGAAGAAATGAAGAAAAGGTATAATCCCTCTTCTGTGGAGAGATACCCGGCAGATATTAAAGAGATACAGCAGAAACTTCTGCGGCGTGATTATCCCTCGGGTATAACCATCCCGGGTCCCTTCTGGCAGTTGCGCGATTGGTGTGGATTTGAAAATCTCTGCATGCTGATGGTAGAAAAGCCTGGTTTTGTATTGAAGATGGCAGATTTCTGGAAAGGTTTTGTCCTGGAGGTCTTAAAGAGGGGGGTAAGCAAAGGCTCTCTTGATTACGTGATAATAAATGAGGATATGGCTTACAAGGAAAAGAGCATGATTTCTCCCGGCATGGCCAGGAAGTTTTTATTTCCTGCCTGGGTTGAGTGGGTGGAATTTCTCAAGTCTATGGATTGTCCTCTTGTAGTTCTGGATTCGGATGGTTACATCGGTGAGCTTATACCACTCTGGATAGAAGCGGGTATCAATGTAACTATCCCCCTGGAAAGAGCGGCGGGAAATGACATAGTAGAATTTCGAAGGGAATTTGGCAAAAAGATAGCCTTTTGGGGAGGAGTGGACAAGCGTAATATCGCGAAGGGAGGAAGGTATATAGAGGAGGAGATAGAGCATATCCTGCCTGTAATAAAAGAAGGAGGCTATATTCCCAGCTGTGATCATGGCGTGCCTCCTGACATCTCCCTGGCAAATTTCCTTTATTACTGCGAATTGTTGGGCAGGGCAACAGGCTGGCTGTGAGGTTACCAGGAAGAGAAGAAGTAGCCGAGAATACCCAGGATTTCTACTGCGTGTTCTTGAATACCGTAGTGTCCCCCCGGATACCAGAGGATACGAGCCCCGGGAAGACTTTTGCGCAGGGCCAGGGTGGAAGCACGGGGAATAATCTCGTCGTTTTCTGCGTTTATAAGCAGTATTTCTGATTTATCCAGTCTCTGGGCAAAGGTGATGGGGTCGTAAGGTAAAAGAATATTTTTAAGGAATTTTTCCATTCCTCCTTTTCCCCCGAGTTTTTCCAGGGTTTGGCTAATCTTCTGGTATTGGGGAGAGCCCTGATACCGGCTGATTATTTCGTAGAGGTCTCCTCCGGTGAGGAGAAAAGCACCCCGGGAAAAATCCCCCAGGACACCCGCAGATAAAACCCCTATCATCCCTCCCAGGCTTACTCCGCAGATTCCTACCCGGTTGCTGTCTACATCAGGCCGGGAGATAAGCCAGCTTGTTCCTACCCGTATATCATTCACTGCCTGCACAATGGCCTGGGTTATAATCAAGGGGTTTTCTTTAAGCAGTGTCTCCAGCCCCTGGGAGGGCTCCCGCGTGGAAGAGAGAGGAAGTGCGAGTATAAGTGAATTAACCCCGGCCTCGGCTAATTTGGAAGCTATTAAACGGGCTACCTGGAAGTCTCCCTGTGAGATATCCAGGATAATGACTCCCGGTTTCTTCCCTCCCCGGCTGATGGTCTCCTTCCTGCTTTCTATGTATTCCCCTACCACCCTATCATTTCCTGGCAGAGAGAGGGGGTATAACGAAGGGAACTCCAGGCGGTAATAATAAAAGTCCGGCTGCCGGGAAAGAAGAGTGAGAGTATAGGGAATATCGCGGGCGGGTTTTCGGTAGATGTCTATGAGGTTGCCCAACTCTTTTTCCCGGTAAGAGGAAAAACCTATAATCCGGGAAG
>JALUVB010000103.1 GCA_027021085.1 bacterium | reverse complement strand
ATCCGGTGCAGCCAGAGTGTATGGACCCCGCGGAAATAAAAGAAAAATACGGAGACAAACTTTCCTTCTGGGGTACTATCGGCACTCAAACCACCATGCCGTTTGCTACACCCGAAGAAGTAAAAAGAGAAGTTAAATTAAGGGTGGAGACAGTAGGTAAGAATGGTGGGCTGGTGCTTGCTCCTACTCATATCCTGGAGCCGGATGTTCCCTGGGAAAACATTCTTGCTTTTGTAGAAGGAGTGAAGAAATCGGAAGAATTCTACCGGAAGATAAGAGAAGGGTAGCATTTTCTTGACTATTTGTTCTCCCTCTGGTAAATTTAAGGCGTTATGAGTAAAGTCAGCGTAGTAATGGGGAGCGATAGGGATTTTGACATAATGAAGGAAGCAGTGGAGATTTTGCAGGAGGCAGGGGTAAAAGTGGAAGTGAAAGTTATGTCAATCCATAAATCGCCCGAGAAAACTATTGCATATGCAAAAGCCCTGGATAAACAGGAAACAGAAGTTATCATTGCTGGTGCAGGAGCTGCTTTCCACCTGGCGGGAGTGATAGCTGGTTTAACCACCATACCGGTAATTGCTGTGCCTTTAGCTCTTCCTCCCTTCCAGGGATGGGATGCACTCCTCTCCTCCCTGCAAATGCCTGCTGGTATTCCTGTGGCAGTAATGAGTGTGGGGAAATGGGGAGCCAAAAATGCAGCCCTTTTTGCTTTAAGAATCCTTGCTTTGAAGGATGCCAACCTGCAGCAATTTCTTCTGAACCACCGGGAAAAATTGGCAAAAGAAGTGGAAGAAAAAGAAAACAGAGTTAAAAAATGCAGAGAGTAAAAACAGCAGAAAATATTCAGGAAAGAGTCATCTGGCTGGTGGGAGTCTTTACCTTTTCTTTTCTAACCGCGCTGGGAGCCAGGGTGAGAATACCATTACCATTCTCCCCTGTTCCCATTACTTCCCAGGTGTTCTTCGTTCTCTTCTCCGGTGCTCTTCTGGGAAAAGAGGGCGGAGCTCTTTCCCAGTTGCTTTATCTTGCCCTGGGAAGCATGGGATTGCCCTTCTTTGCTTCAGGGGCCGGAGCTCTCTACTTATTCGGCCCTACAGGAGGATATTTAATAGGCTTTGTAGTAGCTTCCTACATTGCAGGATGTCTCATCAAACCGAATACACGTCCTCTATTTGTATTCTTCTCATTACTTATTGCCCTCCTTGTGATTTATCTGCTGGGAATCTTCCATCTTTCTCTGGTGCTGCATATAGGCCTAAGGAAGAGTATAGAGATGGGTATGCTTCCTTTCTTGGGAGTGGATATCGTCAAAATTCTACTTATCCTTCCTTTAGTTCACCTGTATTACCATGGAAGAGGTAGATAAACCTCTCCAGTACGCCTTATATCTTCTTTCCTTCAGACCCCGTTCCAAGAAAGAGCTTGATGCAAGAGTAAAGAAAAAATTCCCGCAAGCAGATAGCGAAAAAATTATCAGTAAGCTGGAAAAATGGGGCTATATTAACGATGAGGAATTTGCCCGCAGCTGGATAGAAGGAAGATTGCTCCATAACCCCAAAGGAAGATTTGCCCTGCGTAGAGAGCTGAAACAGAAAGGAGTGCAGGAAGAAGTAATTGAAAAAATGCTGCGGGCATTATATCCGGTGGAACGGGAAAGAGACGAAGCATGGAAGCTGGCCAGAAGGAAATGGAGCAGGGAAAGCGGGGTAGAAGAAAGGAAAAAGAAAGAAAGAACCTACCGGTACCTTCTTTCCCGTGGTTTCCCCCTGGAAATAGTTAAGGAGATTATAGAATCCCTAAGTAGCAAATAATTTACACCCCGGGGGTGTAAATTTTTATGAGGGATTTGCTGCATATAATAGGCTTTGCAACATTAGCAGCGTTGCCTTAACGACAAACCAAAATCACATTATTATTTCCTTTTTTAAAATCCTAAAACCCACGGCAACTTCGAGGAAACCGTAAGGCTTGCTCCCAAGAAACCAGGATTACCAGGGAACCAGGATATCGAGTTACCATTCACTATTCACTGCTTACTATTCACTACTCTCCCAGTCTACAGTCTAAAGTCTATGGTCTATAGTCCAAGAGTTGTTAGTTGCGAGTTATTAGTTGCCAGTTCCGCCTGTGCCTCCGCCTATATACGGGAGAATTGTGAGTTGCCCCCGATGTCCATCGGGACCAGTTCTGCCTATCACCTCACACCTATCTCATATTCTCCCTTACTACCCGCTACTAACTACTCGCTGCTGTGCACTGTTCACTGATTTTAATTATCTTTTTCTTTAGGGTAAAATAAACCACAGGGAGGAAAACAATGCGGTTGGTAATAGACTTTGGCTTTGAAAAGGATTTAACTCTTCCCATACATCACAATCATATCTTGCAGGGATTTATCTATTCTTTGCTGGCACCTACTCTCAGGAAGTTTCTTCACGAAGAAGGCTTTCTTTACCAGAAAAGAAGATTCAAGCTCTTCACTTTTTCCCGTCTTATGGGTAAATTCAATATAAAAGAAGATAAATTTATCTTCACCCCTCCGGTAAAATTAGCTA
>JALUVB010000102.1 GCA_027021085.1 bacterium | reverse complement strand
AGAAGTAAAGAAATCGCGCCTGCGGGGTAGGGGAGGCGCAGGTTTTCCCACCTGGCTTAAATGGGAATTAACCCGTAAGAACCCTGCCTCTCCCAAATTCCTCATCTGCAACGGCGACGAAGGAGACCCGGGAGCCTTCATGGACAGGTCTCTCCTGGAAGGCGCGCCTTTCCAGGTAATTGAAGGAATGCTCATTGCTGCCTATACTATCGGAGCTGATTCTGGTTATCTGTATGTAAGGGCGGAATATCCCATAGCCATAGAACATTTGAAACACGCTATCTCCGAAGGTTACAAATATGGAATCCTGGGACAAAATATTCTGGGGACGGGCTTCTCTTTTGACCTGCGGATTAAAGAGGGAGCGGGAGCCTTTGTCTGTGGAGAAGAGACTGCCCTGATTGCCTCCATTGAGGGTAGAAGAGGAATGCCCAGGCCCAGGCCTCCTTTCCCTGCCCAGGCAGGTTTGTGGGGTAAGCCCACCTGCATAAATAATGTGGAAACCTTAGCCAATATTCCCCTTATTATCAAGGAGGGAGGGGAGAGTTTTGCCTCTCTGGGGACTGAGAAAAGCGGAGGGACAAAGATATTCTCCCTGGCGGGCAAGGTTAAGAACACCGGGCTGGTAGAAGTGCCCCTGGGAATTTCCCTGGGGAAAATAATCTTTGAGATTGGAGGTGGTGCCCTTCCGGGAAGGAAGGTAAAGGGAGTGCAGACCGGTGGACCTTCCGGAGGATGCCTTCCCCTGGATAAGTTTAATACTCCCGTAGATTACGAAACCTTGAAAGAGCTCGGTTCCATAATGGGCTCCGGGGGGATGATTGTAGTGGATGACAGGGTGTGCATGGTAGAGTTTGCCCGCTATTTCCTGGATTTTGTCCAGAAAGAATCCTGCGGAAAGTGCGTCCCCTGCAGAGTGGGAACTAAAAGGCTCCTGGAGTTATTGAGCAAGATTACCCGGGGTAAGGGAGAAATCTCAGATTTAAAAAAACTTGCAGAACTGGGAGAAGCCATAAAAAACACCAGTCTCTGCGGACTGGGACAGACAGCCCCCAATCCTGTGCTCACCACGCTAAGATACTTTAATGATGAATACATTGCCCATATCGCGGATAAAAAGTGCCCTGCTGGTGTTTGCAGAGAACTCCTGAGATACAGTATTGACAGGGGAAAATGTGTCGGTTGCGGTGCCTGCCGAAGGGTATGTCCGGTGGGAGCAATAAGAGGTGAAAAGAAAAAGCCTCATACTCTGGATGAAAATAAATGTATCAAGTGTGGATTGTGCTATGAAGTATGCAAATTTGAGGCTATAAACAGGGAATAAATGAAAATACGCATTGAGATAAACGGGAAAAAGTACCGGGCGGAGAAGGGAGAGACCATTCTCCAGGTGGCAGAGAAAAACGGGATAGAGATACCCACGCTTTGCTACCATGACCAGCTCCTTCCCAACGGCGCCTGCCGGTTGTGCCTGGTGGAGATGGCAGAGGGAGGCACTTTAGTTCCTTCCTGCACCTATCCTGTGGAAAGGGAAATCAGGGTATTTACCGACAGCCCCAGGGTGCGGGAAATGCGAAAAGTGGTGCTCAATCTTCTCCTTTCTGACCATCCCTATGACTGCATGACCTGTGAGAAGAGCGGGGATTGTCTCCTGGAGAAGTATGCCTATGAATATGGAGTGAAACAACCCGGATACGAGGGCGAAAAGAGAAGAATTGAGCTAAAAGATGGAAGACCATTTATTGTCAGAGAGTATGAAAAGTGTATCCTCTGCGGAAGGTGCGTGAAAGTGTGCGAGGAGATTGTGGGGGCAGAGGCGATTGATTTTGCCCAGAGAGGGTTCGGTACTCAGATAGTCTCCGGTTTCGATGAATCCTTAAAAGAAGGGGGGTGCGTGTTCTGCGGGAACTGCATAGAAGCCTGTCCGGTGGGAGCATTGAGGGAAGCGGGAGCAGAAGGCAAGGGAAGAAGCTGGGAATTCAAAAGAGTGGCCACAGTTTGTCCCTACTGCGGCGTGGGATGCGGGTTAAAGGTTTCTGTGAAAGAGAACAAAATCGTGAAAATAAACGCGCTGGATAGTAGCCCGGTAAACAAAGGCTGGCTCTGCGTTAAGGGAAAATTCGGCTTTGAGTATGTTTCCCACAAGGATAGGCTAAAAAATCCCTTGATTAAAAAAGCCAAAAAGAGCGGGGCAGGATTTGAGAAGATAGGCTGGGACGAGGCATTAAGCTTAATACACAAAAGATTATCTGCCATCAGGGAGAAATACGGGCCTGATTCCATAGCCGGTTTAGCCTCGGCTAAATGCACAAACGAAGAAAATTATCTCTTCCAGAAATTTTTCCGGCAGATTCTCAAAAGCAACAACATAGACCACTGCGCCCGGCTCTGCCATGCCTCCACCATAGCCGGACTGGCCCAGACCATTGGCTCTGCGGCAATGAGCAACTCCCTGGAAGAGATTGAGAAGGATTCTGACTGCATAATGGTCACCGGAACCAATGTATCGGAAAGCCAGCCGGTAACCTTCTACAAAATAAGAAAAGCGGTGCAGAGAGGAGCTACACTCATAGTAATAGA
>JALUVB010000101.1 GCA_027021085.1 bacterium | reverse complement strand
TGAAAAAACCTGCTTTAAGCATTAAAGGAGAGAAAGTATTCTTCTGGGTTTATAATAGAGAGAAAGACAAGAGTTATCTTTGTGGAATAGATATAAGGAAAAAGCAAGTGCTATTTTGTGAAGAGACAGATAATACGCTCACGATACCCCCATTAGTAGTGGGAAATACTTTAATCACTCTCTGGAAACCCTCTCAAGGTTCAAAGGAAAAAGAAGGGTATAAAGCCTTTGGAATCCCTCGTTTTTCTCTTCCCTCTTCATTTTCTCAAGGCATAATTATCGAAAGAAAAGAGGGAAAAGAGCTTGAATTTCCTAAGGAAGAAATGTTTGAGGAAATTTTAGATAAGAAATAATATAGAAGAGTAGAGGAAAAAACTTGCTCTTTTCACGAACTTGACGAAAACAACCCCCTTAAAGCCCGATACATCTCCCTCCCCGGTTCCTATGACTTCTGGCTTGACGGCTTGACATCATCTTACGTATCCCTTCCGAAGGTAGCATCTTCTTCATGAGAGCCTCATTCTTTTAGGTAGTTAATAATTTTGCCTCATTTTATCAGGAGGCTCTCCTCTTTTTTACAGGAATTTTATTACATTACCCAGAATCTATTGAATATATACATGTTATAATAAATTATGCTTTTAATTAAGCAGTGTTCCAGGATGCAGGAAACAGCCGGTAAACTGCGGGAAGAGGGAAAAACTATAGGTTTTGTGCCCACCATGGGTTACCTGCATGAGGGGCACCTTTCCCTGGTCAGGAAAGCGAGAAGAGAAAACGATGTCCTGGTAGTAAGCATATTTGTCAATCCTACCCAGTTTGGCCCGGGAGAAGATTTCCAGAGATATCCCCGGGACATGGAAAGAGATAGTAATCTTCTGGAAAAAGAGTCTGCAGATATTTTATTCAACCCGCAGGCAGAAGAAATGTACCCGGAACATTTCAGCACCTATGTGGAAGAAACTTTGCTTTCCCGCAGATGGGAGGGAGAAAAGAGGCCGGGGCATTTTCGCGGGGTTACCACTGTGGTGGCGAAACTTTTCAATATTGTTTTGCCTCACAGGGCGTACTTCGGAGAAAAAGACTGGCAGCAGGCACTGGTAATAAAAAGACTGGTGCGGGATATGAATTTCCCTCTGCAGATAATCACCTGTCCCACGGTAAGAGAGAGTGATGGGCTGGCCATGTCTTCCCGTAATACCTATCTTTCCCCGGAGGGGAGAAAAGCTGCTACGATTCTTTACCGTGCACTAAAAGAGGGAGAGAAACTGGTAAAGGAAGGCAAAAAAGAGGCAGAGGAGATTGTCCGGGAATTATTGTCCCTGATTCGGAAAGAGCCGAAGGCAAAGCTGGATTATCTGGCCCTGGTTGACCCGGAAACGTTGCAGCCACTAAACAGGCTCCAGGAAGACAACCTTTTTATTATTGCCTGCTGGATAGAGAATACCCGTCTAATTGACAACCTACTGGTGAAAATCTCTTCTTAAGGAGTAAGAAGATGAGAGAGGATAAGGTTAGAAAGCCCTGTGTAGCGGGTACTTTTTACCCTGCACATCCAGAAATGCTAAGAGAAAGCATAGAAGGTTTTCTTGCCCGGGTGGAGCTTCCCTCGTTGCAAGGAGAAATAGTGGGGGGAGTATGTCCCCATGCAGGCTACGTTTACTCTGGCCAGGCACAGGCCTATGTCTACCGGGCTCTCCAGGATAGGGATTTTACTACTGCAGTGATTATTGCCTCCTCTCATTCTGCTTACTATGCGGGAGCTTCAATATATCCGGAGGGCTGTTATCAAACTCCCCTGGGTGAGGTTAAAATCGATAGTGAATTGGCCGAAGAGCTTCTCTCCTCCCCGCATTTCCAGTTTATGCCCCAGGCGCATCTGCGCGAGCATTCCGTGGAAGTCCAGCTTCCCTTTCTCCAGGTAATAAAGGAGAACTTTTCTTTCCTGCCCATTGTCATCTCTGAATTTACCGAGGAAATGGCAAAAGAGATGGCAGAGAGTATTTACCGGGCTACCAGGAAAAAAAATGTTATCTTTATTGCTTCTTCTGATTTGAGCCATTATCCTCCCTACCATATTGCCGGGAAAGTGGATAGGGAGACTATAAACCGCATTCTCTCGCTGGACCCTTCCGGCTTGCATGAATTTGCTGTTTATGCACCACGTCGTTACCCCGGGGTTTCCACGGCGATTTGCGGTGAGGGAGCAGTCTTGACCCTGCTTTACCTTTTGCCCTTGATAGGGGGAAACAGAGCACAGCTTCTGGTTTATTACAACTCGGGTGATGTGATGGAGGGAATGCAGAGAGAGGTGGTCGGTTACTCGGGGATAATTTTTCTCAAAGGTTAAGAAATGAGCGAATTAACCCAGGAAGATAAACAGTTTTTGCTGAAGATAGCCAGGGAGAGCATTCAGGCTAAATTGGAAAACAGGGAACCCAGGCTGCCAGAACTCCACTCGCCCGTGCTAAAAGAAAAAAGGGGGGTATTTGTTACCTTGAAGAAGGAGGGCGAACTTAGGGGATGTATAGGTTACATATTTCCCCTTGCTCCCCTGAAGGATGCGGTACAAAGGATGGCTCTGGCCAGCGCTTTTGAAGACCCGCGTTTCCCTCCTCTCAGCCGGGAAGAGTTTCCTCAAATTACTATAGAAATTTCTGTCCTGTCTCCTTTGAGAAGGATAAAAAGCAGCCAGGAATTTAAGGTGGGGGTGCATGGTATTTACCTGGAAAAAGGGGCTTACTCCGCTGTTTTTCTGCCCCAGGTAGCCCCGGAGCAGGGATGGGACAGGGAAACAACTCTTGAGTATCTTTCTTTGAAGGCGGGTTTACCCCCGCATGGGTGGAAGGATGCCCAGCTTTCCGTCTTCACGGCGGAAGTTTTTGAGGAATAAGCAGGGAATAGTGGGGAGGGGGGATTTTAGACCTTAGACCGTAGACTTTGGACTGTAGACTGGGTTATAGTAAGCAGTTAATAGTGAACAGTAAACAGTGAATGGTGAGAAAGTAGCGAGTAGTGAGTAGATAGTAGCGGGGGAAGATAGTAAGCAGTGAACAGTGAATAGTAACTCGGTATCCTGGTTCCCTGGTAATCCTGGTTTCTTGGTAAAGGGGATAGATTTCGCAAGAATGACAAGCAACCAGCCTGCATGTCATGCCCGCCTGCTCCCGAAGGGCGGGCAGGCCTGCGAAAGCAGGCATCCACGCAAGACTTTAGACTATAGACTTTAGACTGTAGACTGGGTTATAGTAAACAGTAAATAGTGAACAGTAAACAGTGAATGGTAGGGAGTAGCGAGTAGTGAATAGATAGTAGCGCGGGAATGGATTCCTGCTTGCGCAGGAATGACGGAGAGTGAGAATAGCAGGTAGCGAGCAGAAGATAGTAAGCAGTGAACGGTTAGGGGTAAAGGCACAGAAGGTAAAACTTAAGGCCGATTTTATAATGCCGGAGAAGGAAATGCACAGCAATTATAAGATAAGCAAACCTGAAGCAAGGAAAATATTACTGCATGTCTGTTGCAGTGTATGTGCTGCTTCTGTGGTGGAAAGATTGAGGGAGGAAGGGTGGGAAGTCACCTGCTTTTTCTACAATCCGAACATTCATCCTCGCCAGGAATACGAGAAAAGACTGGAAAGCTTCCTGGAAGTTACCCGGAGGATGAAATTGGAGTATATAGTAGGGGATTACGAGGCAGAAAAATGGCAGAAGAGAGTAAAAGGCTGGGAGAAAGAAAAGGAGGGAGGGAAAAGATGCGAAATTTGTTTCAGGATGAGGCTTGAGGAAACCCGGGAGATTTTTCAAAAAGGAAGATTTGCCTATTTTACCAGCACGCTCACGGTAAGCCCACATAAAAACGCAGAACTCATAAATCGGATAGGTGAAAATCTCTCCCCCCTCTATTTTCTCAGCCGTGATTTTAAGAAGCAAGAAGGGTTTAAAAGAAGCATAACGATGGCAAAGGAGTGGGGTCTCTATCGCCAGAGGTATTGTGGGTGTGTTTTCAGTTGCCGGGAGAAATTGCAGCCGGATAAGCAGGCAGATAGGGGATGGAAACATAGATGATAAGCTTGCGGGAAGGGAGGAGAGCATGTGGGTAGATATGGAGAAGTGGGTGAATAGGAGAAAGCAAAGAGTATGGGAATATATGTGCCTTTCCCGGGGTTTTGCCTGAGAGGGTGTCGTAAGGTATACTCAATGCCTTGGAAGGCAGTAGAGATGGTAACGGAAAAGGCGAAAAGGAAGGCAAAGGCAGTGGATTTCTTAGAGAAATACGGGGTGAAACTCACGATGGAGGCATTCGGGGTGAGTAAGTCATCCATATATTTGTGGAGGAAAAAGCTTAAATAGTGTAGAGGGAGATTAGAGGAGCTCAATGGTAAATCTAAGGCACCGAAGAATAGAAGGGAGCCGAAGATAGAGCCTCTGATAATAGAATTCATAAAGAAGGTTAAGGAAGGAGAGACCGTATTTAGGGAAGGAAAAGATAAAAGTTCTGCTGGATGAATATTGTAAGGAGAAAAGGGTAAAGAGTGTGTCTGCCTCCAGCATAGCCAGGATAATAAAGCGATGTAATCTTTTCTTCTGACCCAGGAAAATAAGCCAATTTGGTAAGATAAAAAAGATCAGGAGGAAGAAGAAATTAAGGAGAAAAGGATACAGGCCTCAGAGACTAGGAGACATTATTCAGCTTCCTGAGAAACAGAGGGAGATTCAAGTACTCTCCGGTAAGGAGTCTTAGGTGTGTCGTACCCGCCTGCCTTGCGGAGCGGGCAGGTTTCTTCTTTACCTTACTGCCTATTCTTACTTTCTCTATTAACTTCATGGAAGGCTGGAAGAAATTGGTATAAAGTCTCAAGATAAGGTAGAGCTTATTTATGAGATTTAATTCCACCTCAGTATCGTAGCGATAATATCCTACTGTCTTCCTTACTACTGAGTAATTCTTTCCCGCCTGCTCCCGACGAAGGAGGGCGGGCAGGTGCTCTACATAACAGTTATCATTCTTCCTATAAGGTCTTGTACGGGTAAAGGTAATTTTCTTTTCTTCGCAGAATCTCAAAAGGTGATTATTTATAAACTCACTTCCGTTGTCCGAATCTATACCCAGAATAGGGAAAGGCACTCTTTTGATGATATCCTTTAAGGCTTCAAACACCCAAACCTGGGCTTTATTTTTTACTGCCTGGGTCTCAGTCCAGCCCGTTGATACATCTGTTACATCCAGGGTATGAAGATAATCTCCCCGGGGATTTCCTCCATCGTGACTTACCAGGTCTATCTCTACAAATCCTGGTCTTTTATCATCCCACTCCATAAATGTCCTTATCGGAATCTGAGACTTTAGGAGACTTCCTGGTTTTGTAGATCCTTTCTTTAATTTCTTTATGTCCCACTTCTTCTTCTCTTCTTTAAGTATCCGGTCAAGGGTAGCAGAGGAGATTCTCTCTAACTTCTCTTTGACCTCCGGACTTATTCTTATTTCTCTTTCTCTCTCCAGTACCCTTATTATTTCCGGTAGGATAGCCTTCAGCCTTTTACCACAGGGGAAATTTAATATCTTCCCCGCCTGCTTCCCGACGTTACGTCGGGGCGGGCAGGCACACCTTTACTATAACTTTTGCCACTTCTTCTCCGTATTCCCTGCACTTGTTGCGTTTTATCTTTCTCCCTGCCTCTCCCACCAGGATTATCCTTTTTCCCTCCTTCCCTCTTATTTCTATCTTCCTTCCCCAGTTCCTTAGAAGCCATCTCGCATATACCCGGTGGTATCCAGTCATCTCTACAAAAACATCCAGAATCTCTGTCTTCTCCTTCTTCCTTACTTTCTGATATCTTCTGGCTAAAGCTTTACTCATCTCTTTCCTCGTGGTAAGATTTACTATCTTTTTCATGGGCTTCCTCCTTTCTCTTTTCCGGAGGTTGCCCTATTTTATTTTTTTCTCCCCATTTCGAGAAGATTTTTACATGATGCATCGATTCCCTTTTCGAGAAGATTTTTAGTGATGCAATTCGCCTCTTGACAAATTCTTTTTCTTTTATATAATATAACTGTATATGAACAGTTATAGATTAAGTAAGAAGAAGATTCTCCGGGAAAATCCAGTGCCTCTATACATCCAGCTCAAAGAAATCATAAAGGAAGATATAGCTGAAGGGTTGTTAAGGCCAGGTGCACCCCTTCCCTCGGAGAGGGCATTATGCAAGATTTATGAAATTAGCCATATCACGGTAAGGCAGGCCTTGGTGGACCTTACACGAGAAGGGTTACTCTTCCGGGTTCCGGGAAGAGGAACTTTTGTAAGAGGTGAGGAAAGTTCTCGGAAGACGGGAGAGATACCTCTGGGAGTGGTTATTCCGGAGAAAGAGGGAAATCTCTCCTCACCATTTGTCTCCAATCTTCTTCTCGGTATTAAATCCCTTACCATCCAGTACGATTTTCCCCTTCTTCTCTATACGGAAAATGAATCCGAGTATATCACTGATGCTGCCCGGAATAGGTTAAAGGGTCTTATTCTAACAGATCCTCAGATTAAGGATACCCGGATTTCCATGCTTAAGGGAGAAAAAGTTCCCTTTGTGGTAATCGGGAAAACTTATGAGGAAGATGTTTATACCGTGGATAGTGATAATATCTGGATCGGATATACCTTAACCTTCCATTTTTTAAAAATTGGGCATAGAAAGATAGGATTTATAAATGGCCCGGCACATTTCACGGTTAGTGAAGATAGACGTAGAGGGTATGAGAAAGCATTGAAAGACTACGGAATTCCGGTAGAAGAAAATCTTATAAGGTATGGAGCTTTTTCAGAGGAGAATGGATACCGGCATGCAAAAGAACTTATAAATAAAGAGATAAGTGGGATAGTATGTGCGGATGATTTCATTGCCCTGGGAGCTCTTAAAGCCATAAAAGAGGAAGGGTTGAAGATACCGGAAGATATTGCCTTAGCAGGCTGTAACAACTCTCCTTTCACCCAGCATACCCATCCTTCTCTTACCAGCCTGGATATATTTCCCTACGAACTGGGAAAAAGAGCAGGAGAGAAACTAATAAGACTGATAAAGGGAGAAGAAGTAGAGTTGAGAAGTCTTGTTAAGGGAAGGTTGGTGGTTCGTGGATCTTCGGTTTCGGAAAGGGGGTGAGAGATAGGAATGAGTTATAAATGGTTAATTTTGAGCTGGTTGATGATAGCGGGTATTGTGCCCCTCGCCATCATTTCGGGTCTCAGGGCACAGAAGATAAGAAAAGGAGGTGGTTTTAACTATGTTAGGTAAAATTCGGAAAATATGGGGTCTTAGTAGAGCCTTCACTTTGATAGAACTCCTGGTAGTTATCGCCATAATCACGATACTGGCAGCTATATTACTCCCTGCATTACAGAAAGCAAGAGAGAAGGCAAGGACAGCAGTCTGCCAGAACAATTTGAAACAGATAGGGTTGGCTCTTATGATGTATACCCAGGATTACGATGAGCATCTTATTCCTGGAGGACTGGTAAGATCAGGGAGTGTATACTGGTTCTATCTTCTGGATACTTACGTGGGGCAGCCTGATTGGGCAAGATTACGCACCCAGGGGATTTTCCAGTGTCCATCCCGCCAGCCTCTTAATACCACCTGGAACAGGTTCGGATATGGATGGAACTTCGATTACTTTGGATATGCCTATAATAATAAAGGCGTAGGATGGGGAACCCGCTTGCCTCAGGTGAAAGATATTCAGACTATTATCATTGGAGATAATCGTGATGTATCTCCTGGCCAGGCATTGTACATTTATCCTGCATCACTGAATAGGGATCTCGTAGCTGCCAGACATAGCCAAGGAGGGAACTATCTTTTTCTGGATACACATGTAGAATGGTTAAGCAGAAACGAAGTTTTTGTCCGTAATGCTACTCACTATGGAACGAGCAGTGGATGGCCTGGTTATGACTCTAAGATTAATCACATGTTCACTCCGATTGCGGATTAGATAATTTTGAAGTTAAGATGTTATTAGTATCACTTATAATAGTATCTCTTCTGTGGTCCCCCTTAAAAGGGCAGGATAATATGCTTTTTTTAGAAGCAGAGAATCTATCTAATATAGTTTCTCAGAATGTCGGTTCTAAAGGTCCCTGGATAGTTTATAAATGGGGGCCCCAGGCAAGTGCAGGCTATACTATTTATACAGGCAGAGATAAAATCCCTATGAGATATACTGTTCTTTTACCTGAAAAGGGAGAATACACGGTATGGATACGTATCTTTCAGGATTCAAAATTGAGAAAAGCATCTATAACCTTGAATAATATCTATCATTCTCTTGTGGGAAAGAGAGAATCTAAAAAGGGGTTCAAATGGGTAAAAGTGGGGCGATATCCTCTAGAGAAGGAAAATAAATTAGCTATTGAAAAAGTTGAAGGAGGTGGGACTTTTCATATAGATGCTATACTTTTTGCTCAGGACGAGAAGTCTGTTCCTTTCGGGGAAAAAGGAGTTGCTGCACTTTCCACTGTGAGATATAGCCCCAACCAATTAACCGTAGACGATTTTGAGGATGGTATCATTCGCTGGTACCCTTCCTCAAGTAAAAGGGAAGAAGATGTAGGAATATCCACAGATACTCCCAGTGGGAAGTACTGTATCCGGTTCCATCCCAGCACTATAGACAAGTTTTTTGTGTTTGACTGGCTTCCTCTCAAAGAAGGGATACCCCAGGATTGGAGCAGGTATAAGTGGCTAAGATTTAAAATGAAAACCGATGATAAGGGGATAGGAGCCAAAGTGGGTTTCCGATGGTATGACAGGGAAGCTGGATGGGTAAAATGGCTGTCAGTTACGCCTAAGGATACCGAATGGAGAGAATATGTGATGGATATTTCTTCTCTTCCCAGGAAGAAAGTTACCCGTCTGGTATTTTACACTCCTACTACACCCCAGAGAAAGGAATATTCTGTATGGATAGATGATATAGAACTGCTGAGCGAGTATAAAAATACGCCATCTTATATTGACACCTCTTTGCCTTCCTATGTGAATGATTCATTCTTGCAGGATCAGATGAAGATACTCAGAGGCGAACTAAGGAAAGCGAGAAAAGAAGGATACGATATCACTCCTGTAGAAAGACTGCTTTCCCTTTCGTCAGTTGAGAAAGAAGGTGAGAGAGTGCCGGTTCAGAGGAAGCTGGAGTATATAAGACGGGCAAAGGGGATGCTGATAAGTCTAAGGATGCCCACGTGGTCTTATGATATTCGTTTAGAACCACCCAAGAAAAAGGTGATTCCTCCCAAGGATAATGTGGCTCTGCTTACGAAAGGGACTACTTATAGAGTCTCTACAGAAATCGGGAATGGAATAAATGACGGTTGGGCAGCACTGGATGGGGATAAAATTAATCCCGAGAGTTACTGGGCTGGAGAGTTTGGAAGTGGAGCTCCTCAGACTCTGGAACTGGATTTTAACCGGAAAGTCTCTATATACCGAAATGTAATTTACTGGTATTCCCTGAATATAAGAGGTGTGGCTTATAAATTAGAATACTGGGATGACAGGAAGAAAAAGTGGGAATTAATATATGAGGAGGAAAACAACCAGAAGAAGGTAGCGGAATATAGTTTTCCCCCTGTTTCTACTTCCCGGATAAGATTTACCATGTTCAGGTTTGCAGGACAAAACCGTGTGGTGATGAGGGAATTCGAGTTATATGGGAAAGAACTGGAAAAGAAGGAGAGGAAGAGAATAACTTCCCAACCCTATCTGGAGAGAAATCTTTCTCTACGCGATGTTGTTTTTCTTTCCCGGAGATGGGGAATCCCCTGGAGTGTAGCCAGACCTTCAGTATCTCTATCCGAGATTGAGAACTATCACCGGAGAGGTAGGAAGGTAGCTTTCTATATAGAAGGTGCCCTTAGCCCTACCACCATGATTCTTTTGCCAGGAAGGGTTAAGTGGAGAACCCCTTTTAGTAATCAATATGCAAATGCTTACTGGCGAGATGGTAAAGAATGGTGGGGATTCTCAGGGACTTTTTTAGAACATCAGGAATGGATAGCCAAGCAAATTGAACTTCTTGCCCGTATGGGGTTTGATGGAGGGTATATAGATAGTGCTCTTTCATCAAAAAATAATGCTTATGAGCAGAATGTGGTAAAAAATACACAAGCCCTCCGAAGGGGAGGATGGATAGGGATAGAGAGAGTAATTAAGAAGTATCCCCATCTGGTGGTGGGGTTGAACAACTTCGGGAATTCTTTTATTGATGACCCGGTATTAAAATACAATATGCCCGCCATGTATGAACTTAAAGGGAGACCCTTATCTTCCGAATTTTATGAAGAGATAAGACGATTTGCCCGGGAGAATTTTAATGCTCCTCTCTGGTGCTGGTTATCTCTGAGGTCTTCCTTGCGTAAATACACAAATTTAGTTTATGGAGTTTTACTGGCACATAAAATAAATCTGGTCTCCAGTGGAATAAATCCTGACCCTGAATTTCAAATATTTGCCAGAGAGTTTTCTCTTTATATCCTTAATCCTGCAAATGAACTTTTTGTGTCTCAAGAGAGATTAGAGGTATTTTCTTCTGATTTAAAATATGTCTTATTATCCCGAAAGCTGTTATCTGGCAAAACCCAGCTGGTTGCCCATTTATTCAATCTTTCATCTTCGGAGCGAAAAAATGTTGAAATATCCATGGATACAGAAGGTATTCTTCTTCCCACTCCTCTTAAAATAACCTATCTCACCCCTGGTAATGAACCAATAGAGTTAAAATATAAGAAAAATCTCCGGGGGTTAAGGTTTACTCTCCCTTATCTTAAGACTTGGGGGGTGCTGGTTGTAGGAGCACCTGTTTTCCCTTCCATAGAAAGTAGATTTATAGAAACTACCTCTTCTTTTACATTCTCTCTCCAGGTAAAGAATTTTTCCGGAAGAAAGTATCTCCTCTCCTTTCTTGTTCCCGAGAGATGGAAGATTTATCCGGCTAAGATGAATCTTACGGAGGAGTCTCAATCGGTTCAGATAAAAGTAGCCATTCCCGAGGGATACCCTGAAGGTCTATATGCTATAACCCCCGTTCTTGAGGATGAATTTGGAAACAGAATTTCTACCTTGCCCACGCAGGTAAGGATAGTCCCGCCTCTGAGTTTTGTATGGGATCCTCCCTACATTTCCTCTCCTTCCAGAAAAGAACAACTAATAAAATTAAGAGTATCGAATAATACGGATAAAAGGATAAAAACCGAGTTAGAAATTAAACCCTGCCAAGGTATTCTGGAAGAAGGAATTAATGAAAAAGTGGAATTACCCCCTCGGCAGAGTTCCGTGGTGGAGGTGAGAGTGAAACCTGAAATATCCGATATAAACCTATGGGGTTTTCGAGATGTTTACCTAAAGGTTTCCTGGAGATCTTCTAATAGAAAAGGAACCGCCAATGTCCCTTTAAGATTGTTCCCTGCGCCCTTCCGGGTTTATCCTGGAGATATACTGAAGATATTTCGGGTGAACGAATATTCTCCCTGGGGATTTCCCCAGTTGATTTTCTCTCCAGGTGGAATCAAAGAAGCCTTAGAAAAAATAGATAAAGGAGAATACTGTATGGTATGGATAGATGAATATAATGCCAG
>JALUVB010000100.1 GCA_027021085.1 bacterium | reverse complement strand
GAGTGGGTAATTTCACTCCTTACGGGTTAAATCAGGCATGGAAAGATGACGCAGAGTATAAATATAATTCCATAAGGTCTGAGATATGGCTGAATACTGTTCAGGCAGGTGTTTCTTATAAGGTGCGGGATAACTTTGCCATCGGAGGCAGCTTAGGAGAAGGATTTGCTAAGATGAATGCAAAACAGATGGTACTGCTGGCTATCCCGGTTCCTCCTTTTGCTACGGAATCTTTCGCTAAGATTAATGCAGAATCCCGCGGAATGGAAGGCAGCCTGGGCTTCTTATGGCAGGCTACGGAGAATGTTTCTGTGGGTGGGGCCTGGCATTCGGCTTCCAAACAGAATTTAAAGGGCAAAGTAGATTTTTCTCCCCAAATCGGGGATTCGTTCCAAAGAGACATGAAAATGAAGTTTACTTTTCCGCAGTATGCTTCCTTAGGTGTGGCATATAAGGGATTTGAAAACTGGCTGGTCTCTTTCCAGGTAGATTGGACAGATTGGTCGGAAATGGGTTCCCTGGTAGAACACCTGGATGAACCGGTAACCTTTATGACGGCGGGTGGCCCTGTTTCCCTGGACACGGTTAAAATAAAGCGGGACTGGAAGGATACTTATGCCTACCGGGTAGGGGCAGAATACAAGTTCAGCGAAAGGCTCTATTTAAGGTGCGGGTATATGTGGGATCCTTCGCCTGTCCCCGAGGATACGCTTGACCCGCTCATGTTTGATGTGAGTGTCAACCGGTATACTGTAGGTCTGGGATACAAGGCCGACAGGTGGTCGCTGGACCTTGCCTACATGTACAGTAAGGGAATAAAAAGAGAAGTGGATGATAGTGAAAACGAGCCTGCTACGAATGGGGATTACCGGGGTTCTTCCCACGTAGTGGATGTTACTTTTTCTTATATATTTTAATAATGGTAACAAAAGGAGGGCACCATGCTTTCGGATATCGAGATAGCGCGAAAGGCAAAGTTGAAGCCGATTAAAGAAATTGCTGAGAGTCTGGGGATAATAGAGGATGAGCTGGAACCTTACGGCAAATATGTGGCTAAGATTGCGCTCTCTATTCTGAAAAGATTGGAGAATAAACCATCCGGCAAGTTGATTACGGTTACTGCTATTACTCCCACCCCGCTGGGAGAGGGGAAGACAGTAACTGCCATAGGTCTGGGACAGGCTCTCCATCGTTTGAATAAAAACGTTATCAACACGATGCGTGAGTCTTCCAAAGGCCCCACCTTTGGTATAAAAGGGGGAGCATGCGGAGGTGGCTACTCGCAGGCTGTGCCTATGGAGAATATAAATCTTCACTTTACCGGAGATATTCATGCGGTGGAAACTGCCAGCAATCTCTGTGCTTCAGCCATTGATGCCCATATCCTGCATAAGAATAAGTTGGGGCTTGACCCTCTGAATGTAACCTGGCGGTACTGCATGGACCTTAATTCCCGTGCCTTGCGGGATATAGTAGTGGCCCTGGGGGGCAAGCAGAATGGTTATCCCAGGCAGACAGGCTTTGATATAACCGTGGCTACAGAGACAGCGGCTATTCATGCTCTTACCACCGGGCTTAAGGATTTAAGGGAAAGGCTGGCAAGAACAGTGGTAGGATATACCTACGATGGCAATCCTGTAACCTGTGAAGACCTAAAGGTAGCAGGGGCAATGTGCGTCCTCCTGAAAGATGCCATAAAACCCAACCTGGTGCAGTCCACAGAGAATCATCCCATTATTGTGCACGGATTTCCTTTTGCTAACGTGGCTCATGGAAATAACTCCGTATTGGCAGATTTGATTGCCCTTAAACTGGCAGATTACGTGGTTACTGAAAGTGGCTTTGGAGCAGACTGCGGATTTGAAAAAATGGTGGATGTAAAATGCAGGCAATCGGGTTTGAAGGTGGATTGCGGGGTGGTAGTGGCTTCCGTAAGAGCCCTGAAAATGCACGGAGGAGCCTATGTATTTAAACCGGGCATGTCTTACTCTAAAATTAAGGCAGAGGTGGAAAGGGAGAATCTTCCTGCCCTGGAAAAAGGATGTGAGAACCTGGCCAAGAATATCGCTATCGTCAAGAAATTTGGCATACCCTGCGTGGTGGCAGTTAACCGGTTTACTTCGGATAGCCCGCGTGAACTGGAATTAGTCATAAAAAAGGCCCTGGAAGCAGGAGCTGATGGAGCAGCCATCTCAGAATGCTGGGCAAAGGGCGGAGAAGGGGCCGTGGAATTGGCAAAAGAAGTTTTAAAGGCGGCGGAGAAACCGCACCAGATGAAGTTGCTTTACCCGGATGAGCTTGGCATCAAAGAAAAGATTGAAGCCATAGCCTGCCAGATTTATGGGGCAGATGGCGTGGACTTTCTTCCCCTTGCAGAGAAGAAAATAAAGCTTTACACCAGGCTGGGTTACGATAAGTTCCCCATAAACATGGCAAAGACTCACCTTTCCCTTTCCCACGATCCTTCTCTCAAGGGTGTGCCGCGGGGATTCCGGGTGCCGGTAAGAGACATAAGAGCCTGTGTGGGAGCAGGATTCCTCTATCCGCTTCTGGGAGAAATGCGCACAATGCCGGGATTGCCTTCCCATGCTG
>JALUVB010000099.1 GCA_027021085.1 bacterium | reverse complement strand
TATTATCTTTAAAGCCTCGAGGAATCTGTTTTCCTTTATTTCCCTTATGAATCCGGGGATATCAATTTCCACCGGGCATCCCTTTACACACAGCGGTCTTTTGCAGAGAAGACACCGCTCAGATTCTTTTAGCGCCTCTTCGGGAGAATATCCTAATGCTACCTCTTCAAAGCTCCTGGCTCTTTTTCCTGGATCTCGTTTTCTCATCTGTACTCTCACTTTAATTCCTCCCTGTATCCTGCTCCTGTATCCCCCTCGCTACTATCTACCCATTACTCACTACTATTGTTTACTTTTTACTCTCCTTTATGGTGGTAAAAGATACATTCCATATACCAACCTTTGCACAGGCATTGAGGATGGCTACTATTTTCCCGTAGGGAACGCCCTTATCCCCCCTGATAATAACCCCCTGATTCGGGAAAAGGGAAACCAGCTTCCTCAAAAGGTTTTCCAGCTCTTTTAGGGCATATGTCTTCTCATTTATAACTATTGTGCCTTTACTGTCCACATTTATTATAATCTTCCCGGGGGTGCGGGGAAGAAATTTTCCTTCGCTGGCTACGGGCAGGTTCAAAGGCAATTCAGATTCCATCTGGTAGAAAATTGAAGCCGTCATAAAAAATATTAATACCAGGAAAAAAATATCTACCAGGGGAGCAACTTGAAATCCCTGGTGTTCTTCCTCCGGGAAATCAAACCTCATTTTTCCCTTTTCTTTGCCCGTGATTCAGAGACCGGGATTTGAGTTTTATTTGTCATTCCTTCCTTACTCTTCGTGTTTTGCCTTCTTTACTGTCTCCTCCCCCAGTCTCTCCCACTCCGGGATGGTCAGAGCTACCTTACCCCGGAAATAGAAATAAAACGCCATGGCCGGGATGCCTACTATCAAGCCTGCTGCCGTGGTAACCAGTGCCTTGGATATTCCTGCGGCTAACATTACCGGCTTGGCAATGCCAGTCTCATATGCTACCACCTGGAATGCCTGCATCATCCCTAAAACTGTCCCCAAAAGACCCAGCATGGGAGCAATAACGCCAATATCTGCCAGGTAACGAATACCCTGGTGCAGCTGGAGAGACAACCTTCTGCCCTCTTCCTCTATTCTCTTGGCCCATTCCTGAGGATTCTGGGTGTAGGACTTCTCTATAATCCGGGCAAAGAAGTTAGGACTCCTCTTGCAGAAAGAATGGATTTTATGGGCATTACCCTCTTCTACCAATTCCAGAAGATTTCTTTCAAATACTTCGTCTCTTAAATTTTTACTCCGGAAAAGTAAAAGGAATTTAATAATTAAGTACAGAGTAAGCACGGAAAGAAGTATTATTATGCCCATTACCCAGCCACCGCTTTTTATCAATTCCCAGAGATTCATTGTTGCCTCACTGCCCATCCTTCCCTCCTTTAAGAAATCTTTCCAGGGCGCATTTTTCCTCCTCCTGGAACCTTTTGTTACGAACCATCAATTCGGTAAAATCAACTTTATGGCCATCAAACTCAGGCCCATCCACACAAGCAAATTTAATCTCATCTCCCACCTTTACCCGGCATCCTCCGCACATACCCGTGCCATCCACCATTATAGGATTCAAGGAGACTACTGTAGGCACAGCAAATTCCCTGGTCATCTCGGAAACAACTTTCATCATTATCAATGGCCCCACAGAATAGACTAGACTTATTGTTCCCTCTTTCAGGAGCTTCTGCAAGACATCGGTTACCAGGCCCTTTATCCCCACCGAACCATCCTCAGTGGTAATAAACAGCTCTTTCATTACCTCTTCCAGCTCTTCCTTAAGTATTACCTGCTTTTCGCTTCTAAAACCAATTATCCCTGTTACTTCGTTCCCGGCTTCCTGCATTGCCCTGGCCACCGGATACATTTCCGCTGTACCTACCCCTCCTGCCACACAGATTACCCTGCCCCATTTCTCAATCTCAGCCGGCTTGCCCAGGGGACCCAATATATCCATGATTACCTCGCCCTCCCCCATCATGCCCAGCTCTCTGGTAGATTTGCCCACTTCCTGCACCACCAGTTGTATCCATCCTTTATCTTTGTCCCAATTGCAGAGAGTGAGGGGAAACCTTTCCCCCCTTTCATGCAGTCTTAATATTACAAATTGCCCGGGTAAAGCGGCGCCGGCTATTGCCGGGGAATATATACGAAAAGATTTTATATTCTCGCCTATGTTCTTCTTTTCCAGTATCTGGTTATCCTTATAATGCACGGTAAATTTCCTCCACTCCTACATACTGCTTAACCAGGGAGCCAATTACATCAATTTTCTCCCTGTCTTCCGGACTTATCTTTACTACCAGGTCATGAATACGGGAGGCTGTGGTATAGGTATCCGTAGCTACCTTCATTACCGGGAACCCTGCTTTTCTTACCAGCTCCAGGACAGTGTGGTGGGGAGTCTGGTTGCAGGTGAGCACAAGAGCCACGATGTCATGAGATTTAGCCATGGCAGCAAGAATAATATCTTCCCTGTCTCCGGGAGTAATCACCAACGAGCCGGGGGCAAAATAAGAAAGCGCGTGATGGGGAGCCATGGCTCCTACCACAATATTATCCACCCTCCGGTTCAAGTTATCACCAGAAAGTAATTCCCCCTTCAAAGCATCAAAAACCTGGGTAATGGTGGGCGAGGAAAGGATTTTCATATAGGGGACAACGCCCAGTAGTTTTATCCCTTCTCTTTGCAGGGCCTTTCTTAGTATCCTGTTTACTTTATCCATTTTTTCCGGAAGCACTTTATTGATTATCACCCCGAGAATTTCCACCCCTTCCCGGGAAAAAAGGGCATGGTTTAACATGATTTCGTCAAACGGTTTTCCTATCCCCCCCACACTGATAAGCACCACCTTGGCCTGAAGAAGTTTTGCCACCCTGGCATTGTGCAACTTGAATATTGCCCCCACTCCGGCATGCCCCGTGCCCTCTATTATCACCAGCTCGTTGCCTTTTGCAATCTTGCCGTAGGAATCCAGTATCCTTTTCTCCAGGTCTTCCGCATGCCCCTTCTCCACAAACTTCTCCGTAAAGCCTCTCTCCACTGCAATGGGGCTCATGTCCGTGAGATTGAATTTAAGATTACATACTTTACTAACCAGGACAGAATCTTCGTCCACCTGTTTACCCTCCACCACTATGTACCTCTGTCCTACTGGTTTAATGAATCCTATCCTGGAGGTATGCTCCAAGAAACTCATGGTCAATCCGAGAGATATAACGGTTTTCCCGTCATTTTGTCGCGTAGCAGCTATAAAGACTCTCTTTTCTTTCTCCATTATAATTTCTCCACTTTCTCCCGGTACCCGTGGTAATTGCTTCTCAGCTCTTCCCATGAATCACCACCGAATTTTCTCTTTATTTCATTACTTACAGTCAAAGCCACCATAGCTTCTGCCACCACACAGCAGGAAGGAACCGCGGTTACATCTCCCCGTTCTACCCAGGAGCCAGCCTGCTCCTTTGTACGAATATCCACCGTGGAAAGAGGCTTTTTCTGCGTGGGGATAGGCTTCATTACCGCACGCACCAGTATCTCCTCCCCGTTGGAAATACCCCCCTCTGTTCCTCCCATGCGATTGGAACCCCTCCTGAACTTCCCGTTTTCAAAAAATATCTCATCCATTGCCTCTGAACCCCTCAGCCTCCCCAGGCGGAATCCTTCTCCTATCTCCACTCCCTTTACCGCGGGAATGCTCATTACGGCTTGCGCCAGCAAAGCATCCAGCCTCAAATCCCACTGCGTGAAACTCCCCAGCCCGGGCGGAGGACTATCTACTATTACGCGAAACACACCTCCTAAGGTATCGCCTTCCCGGCCGGCCTTCTCTATAACACTTTTCATCTCTTTTTCAGCCTGCGGGTCAGGAGTGAGCAGGGAAGAGGCATAAATTCTGCGTTTAATCTCTTCCCGGGAAAGGGATCCCCACTCTGCCTTTACCCCGCCTATTTCTTCTACCCAACCCCAGACTTCCATCCCCAATCCCTGGAGAAAGAGCTTGCATACCGCACCTGCGGCTACTCTCGCTGCCGTTTCCCGGGCACTTGCCCTTTCCAGAATGTTTCGGATATCCCCCTGGAGAAATTTCATTATCCCTGCCAGGTCAGCATGCCCGGGACGGGGACGGGTAACCGGCGGGGTGGAAGATTTTTCTACAGGATGCATCACTTCTTCCCAGTTCTCCCAATCTTTATTCCAGATGATAAAACATAAGGGAGACCCAAGTGCTTCCCCACCCCTTACTCCTGCAATTATCTCCACCCTGTCCTTTTCAATCTTCATCCTGCCTCCCCGGCCAAAAAAGTTCTGCCTGCGGGCGAGCTCTTTATTTATGAAATCAAAATTCAGGGGAAATCCCGCCGGGATACCTTCCAGGATAAAGACTACAGCTCTGCCGTGTGATTCGCCTGCACTAAGAAATCTTATCATCTTGCTTTATAGTAAAGCCATCCTCCTAAAAACATAAAAAGGACAGAGAGCAGGGTAAACTTAATCCCCAGACCAAAGGTAAGATTTATTACCGCGAGGTTAATCTCCACTGGCTTCATGTACAATTCTATTCCATGCGTAAGAATATCGCGGAATTTCCCTTCCTCCATCACCATTTCTAAGATTTCGCTGATAACCCCCCCGCCAATTCCAAAAAGCAGCACAATAGAGACAAAAAAGCCCACCCGCTTCTTACCTGCCTCTTTAAGGTTTTTATTCTCTTTCAAAGAGAACACCCCTACTCTTCCAGTGTTTTCTTAAAAGTCTGTAAGAACTTTGCCCCCGTAGCACCATCCACCACCCGGTGGTCACAGGAAACCACTACCTTCATGATAGGCCTTATTCCTATCATTCCTTCCTTTACCACCACCCTTTCTTTTATTTCTCCCACCGCCATTATCCCGGACTGCCCGGGGACAATAATGGCAGAGAAGGAATCTATGCCGAACATTCCCAGATTGGAGAGGGTGAAAACACCTATCCCAAGTTCCTGGGGGGACAGTTTCCCTTCCCTGGCTTTCAGGGATAGAGCCTTAACTTCCCTGGCTATCTCTTTTATGTTTTTTGTGTCTGCTTTCTTTATCAGTGGAGCATAGAGACCCTCCGGGGTATCAATAGCTACATTTATATCTACTGAATCCCGTTCTTTTAAGTCTCCGTTCTCCCACACGCTCCTCATCCAGGCATGTTTTCTCAAAGCAAGAGAGAGCGCTTTTATAATCACTGCCGAATACGGTACGCCTTCTTTTTCTTTAAGCTCCCCCGCCTTTTTCATATCCACTTCTATACTAAGATAAAAATGGGGTGCATCTCGTTTACTTTCCACCATTTTCCTGGCTACAATTTCCCTTATCCGGGTGAAGGCTACTTCTTCCTTTTCTCCTTCTTCTTCCCCTCTCTCTATGTAGCTGAGCACATCTTCCCGGGTAATCCTCCCACCCGGACCTGTCCCCTGTATCCTGGATAAGTCTATTCCCTTTTCCCGGGCTATCTTTTTGGCCAGGGGAGAAGCCTTCACCTTGCCTGCACGGGGTGGTTCTGCTTTCTTTTCTGCTTTTGCTTCTTTTGCTTCCTTTACTTCTGTTTTTGCTTCTTTTGCTTCCTTCTTCTCCACTTTTTTCATTACCTTTTTAATATAATCTTCCGGGATTTCCTCCTCCGGCTCATCCGTAATCAGGGCAATTGTCTGGGTTACCGGAACTGTGCTTCCTTCCGGGCAAAGAATTTTCCTCAGGTAGCCTTTATGAAACGATTCCACTTCCAGATTTGCCTTATCCGTGGCAATCTCTAAAACAGCTTCCCCTTTCTCTACCTTTTCCCCCTCCTTTTTCAACCACTTACTTATTACCCCTTCTTCCATGGTCTGGCCTAACTGCGGCATAAATATTTCTTTAATCATACTTCATACTCCTTCCATATTTTTTATGGGCGCGGATAAAGCCCCGCAGACTGCACAATTTCCGGGACCGCTTCTTCCCATTCTATAGCCATTATATGAACCCCAGAAACCCCCTCCATTTCCTTTAACTGCTCTATGGTTTCCACGGCAAATTTAATGCCTTCCCGGGGGATTTCTTTCTTGGGAACACCTTTAAACCTCTCCAGTACACTGTCCGGCACATCCATTCCGGGTACCCTGTACTTCATGTACTTTGCCGCGCCCAAAGATTTTATGGGAGTCAGCCCGGCAAGTATTCTAACCTTTTCATGCAGTCCCAGATCGCATACCCTCTTCATCCATTCTGCAAACTTCTCCAGGTTAAATAAACATTGTGTCTGGATAAATTCTGCTCCGGCTGCCACCTTTTTTTCCAATCGGGCTACCCGGAATTCAAAAGGCTCAGCAAAGGGATTTACTGCTGCCCCTATGAAAAGCCGGGGTTCCACGTCCATTTCGTCGCCACACTGAAATTTTTTCTCATCACGCATCTGCCGCACTACCTGTATAAGCTGCACCGAGTCAAGGTCAAATACTCCTTCTGCCATGGGATGATTACCAAATTTCATGTGGTCGCCGGTAAGGCAGAGAATATTACTTATGCCCAGGGCTGATACTCCCAGGATATCCATCTGCAAGGCAATCCTGTTCCTGTCCCGGGTGGTCATCTGGACAATAGGGTCTAACCCCTCTTCCCTGGCTATCAAACAGGTAGCCCAACTTGCCATCCTCACTACTGCTGTCTGTCCATCGGTAACATTAAATGCATCTACATAGCCTTTAAGTATTTTTGCTTTTTTCTTTACTACTTCCACATTGGCGCTTGTAGGAGGGCCAAGTTCAGCGGTAACTGCAAAATGCCCTGCGTTAAGAACCCTCTCCAGATTGCTACTTGTCTTCATCTCAACAACCTCCATCCTAAGATAACTAAAAAAACACTCCAAGAATTATAACATTTTATCGCTGCATCACAAAGAATTGTAGAAACCTATCCCTTGCATTCTATATAGAGTTACCGGCTATGAGTTGCCTGTTCCCCCGCATTTATCTCATAGCTTCCCTAACTACTCACTACTAACTATTCACTGCTTACTATGCAATCTCAGGGAGAGAAGTAATCTCCCGCAATTCTTCCTCTGCATCCACGATTCCCTTCTTTATTTTATGCAGGGCTTCGGAAGCACTTTCTTGCAAGGACGCCGGGCTCTCAGTTTTCAGGATATCTCTTAACACCTGGATACACATGCGAAAATTCCTTATCAACTCACCCTCATCCACTTTCACCTTTTTGGTTAACTCGGAAAACTCCTTCCCCTCCATCCAGGCTATCACAGCGGGAACCAGAAAGAAGTTAGGTTTTTTGGTCAAAGGATGCAGGCGGTATCTCCTTTCCTTGCTCCTCAAGTGCCTGACAAGCTCCTCTAACTTTTCCTTCATTTCTTTTACCCAGGAAGGCAACGAAGGCGGCCTGTCCCGCTTCCTTCCCTCAAACACTATACTTGAAATCAAGACAGTAAGTTCAACCGGAGAAAGATTATCCAGCAATCCTTCTTCGAATAGTTCTCCGAATATAAGCTCGTAGCCAAAAAGCTGCGAACTGAACTTCCCCTTGGCAGTTAATTTCCCTTCTTTTATATAGGATAAATCTTTCAAAAGGCTTACCCTGTTTTTCAAAAGCTGCAATCCCCTTATCTTACCCCTTTTTTGCTGCTGATGATAATGAAAACTCAAAGGGTAAATTTCCAGGAGAGCATCCTGGTGCTTCTGATAAAGGTTCAGGGTGGTACCGTAGGAAGCATTAAACTGGCTTCTCACCGGTTCGGCTCTCCCGTATAGTATCTTTTTCAGCTCCCAGGCATTTATATGGAAAGGATTCACCCTGGAATAGACAAAACCTTCTTTATCTTTACCCCGCCTTCCTGCCCTGCCTGCCATCTGGTGAAATTCCCGTACCTTTAACGGCCTTTTCCCCTTCCCGGTGGATTTTACCAGGTCATCAAAGCAAACTGTACGGGCAGGCATGTTGATTCCTAAGGCAAAGGTTTCAGTGGTAAATATCACCTTTATAAACCCGGAGGAAAAAAGCCTTTCTATTATCTCCTTGAGAGAGGGCAGAACTCCCGCATGATGAAAGGCTATGCCATGGCAAGCAAGGCTCTTTACCCTCTCAAAGTAGGGATGTCCCAGCAGGTTTAGCTTCTCGCCCAGCTCATTAACAAATTCTTCCACCTTCCGGGAGGAATCCCGGTCCAGGAAATCAAATCTTTCCATTTCGTATGCCAATTCCTCACATTTCTTGCGCGAGAAAGCAAAGTATATTGCGGGGATTCTTTCCATCTCTTTCAACCGTTTAACCAGGGTAGTGGTGCGGTTAGGAGCGTTTCTCTTCAGGTAATCAAAACCGTACAAAACTTTCTCTACTTTCTTAAAAGAACGGTATATTTCGTTCTGAAACTGGAAATAGAATCTCAAAGGAACCGGTCTCTTTTTTTCTACTATCTCTTTTACCGGAAAATGATGGATGCTTCTCAACCACTCGGCTAAGGAATGGACATTGGGAATCGTGGCACTGAGAGCCAGGAACTTCATATGAGAAGGCAAGAGTATAAGCGATTCCTCCCATACAGTACCCCTTTCTATATCATCCAGGTAATGTATTTCGTCAAATATCACCCAGGATTTATCCAGAAGCCGGGAGGAACTTTCCAGGATATGATTGCGGAAAATCTCCGTGGTCATGATGAGAAGGGGACTCTCCGGATTGATACTCACATCCCCGGTAATTATTCCTACTTTATCCGGGAAAAGGCGGGAGAAATCACGAAACTTCTGGTTGCTCAACGCCTTAATAGGTGCAGTATAAACCACTCCTCTCCCTTCCCTTAAAGAATCTTTCATCACTTCTTCCGCAATTACTGTCTTGCCAGCTCCCGTGGGAGCAGAGACAATCACGGAGTAACCCTCTTTTATGTATTGGATAGCCTGGACCTGGAAAGGATCAAGAACATCTACCATGATCTACCCTCAAAACTTAGGATTAATAGACTGAGTATCAATAAAAAGTTCCCTCACCTTTATGTAAGGCACTGTAGGTAAGTGTAGCCTTAATTTTCCCTATTTGGAAGAAAGATGTATCCAGTTTTCGCCTGAATCCAGGTCCTGTAAATAGTAAGAAAATAATAAAAGCTAAACTAATCAATGTTTTTCTGTTTTCTTTCAACCAACTAATCATATACATTAGCAAATCTTACGAATGCTTCACACATAGCCCTTATTCTTTCTTGTGAATGACCTATAGCCTCTGGTAATGGATACCACCTGGCACTAAACCCATCCCTTTCCTGTCATGAGTTATTCCCTCCTGAAATAAAAATCTTATTCTGATAAATTATACTACATTTAAGAGATTTGGCGGGAAAGTGATAATATAAACAGATTAAATGGTAAATTCCAAAAAACAACTTCGGATAGTTTTTATAACCAGGGAAGGCTACCGCCTGCCGGGAGCACGGTATAGAGCATACCAGCTGGCAAAAGCACTTAAAAGCGAAAACATTCAGGCAGAAGTAATATCTTATGCCGATAAGCTGGGGGGGAAAGATGGAGAGAGAGAAAGCGAAATGGACACATGGGAAAGAGCCATTCTTAACTGGAAAGCGTACCGCTGGCTCAAAAATTATCCTCCCCACACAGTAATTATCCTGCAAAGGGTGCATTACCACTGGTGGGGCCCATTCCTGGCGCATCTTGTCAAAAAATTCCCGCTTATAATTGACCTGGATGACTGGGAATTCAAGGAAAACTTTAAAAAATCAGGATTTATATCCAATTCCAGAGCAGAGATGCTCACCAGGGTTCTGCTTCGTCATTCCAGGGGTATCTCGGTAAGCAGCCATTTCCTGCACGATTTCTTCTCTTCCTATAATCCTTTCTACCTCCCTTCCGCAGTGGACACGGAAATATTTGTCCCTTCCTCCTCTCCCCCGCGAGAAAAACTGACCCTCTCCTGGATAGGGACCCTGCAGCATAGAAATACTTTAGAAAACATAGAATTCCTGCTCAGAGTTTTCAGGAAGATAAGAAAATCTCATCCTAAAGTTTCTCTGGAATTGGTAGGCAGTGGATACTATGAAGATACAATAAAGAAAATAACCGAAGGGGAAAAAGGAGTAAGGTTTTTGGGCTGGGTAGAGCCTGATAAAATACCCGAATATATCTCTTCCATTGACATCGGATTGCTCCCCCTGACTCAGGAGATAAAATTTAACCTGGCAAAATCTCCCGTCAAGTTATTTGAATACTTTGCCTGCGGTAAACCTGCGGTAGCTTCCTGCCGGGGAGAAGCTATACACTTTGTCAAAGATGGCATCAACGGATTCCTGGCCAGGGACGAAGAGGCGTTTACTACAAAACTTGAAAAATTAATCATTTCTTTCCCACTCCGCAGGCAAATGGGAAAAGAAGCCAGGAAAACAGCGGAGGAAAGACTCTCCCTTAAGGTATGGGGGAGGAAATTCAGGGAGTGGCTGGTTAGCCGGATAGAAATATAATAGGTATAATAGGCAAGAAATGGGAGAGAAACTGATTACCATCGCCACATTCAGCCAGGCAATCGAGGCTCATCTATGTAAAACGAAGCTGGAGGCAGAAGGGATTGCCTGCTTTATTGCCGATGAACATATTGTTAGCATGAACTGGCTTTACTCAAACGCAGTAGGCGGTGTTAAATTACAGGTAAAAGAGGAGAACGCGGAAAAAGCACTTGCCATCCTGCGGCAGGAATCCGCCAGCCGGGATTCCATAAACGGAGCCCAGCAAACCGAGCTTTCTCTCCAGAGAACAGGAACACCACCGGCTCGGGACAAGAAGGATGAAAACAGGAGATTCCGTTGCCCCAGATGCAATTCGCCGGACGTATTCTACGAAAGATTTTCCCGGCGCCTGGTATTTCTTTCCTGGCTACTTTCAGGTATCCCTTTCCCCTTTTTTAAAAGAAGCTGGAAATGCGAGAAATGCGGATACCAGGGAAAAATAAATGAAGTAAAAGAATGAAAGCTATCCTCTGTTATTACTCAGGTTCCGGTAATACAAAATTAGCCTGTGAGTATATGGCAAAAAATATTAAAAACCTCCGGATAGACCTTTTTAATATCGTCAAAGCAGGCATACCTGATTTAGACAAGTATGAAGTAGCAGGATTTGCCACTTTTGCCAATTTTCTCGCCCCACCCTACCTGATGCAGGATTTCCTGGAGAAACTTCCCCGGCAGGACAACAAGCCTGCCTTTGTATTCAACACTTACGGCCTCCTCAGCGGGAAAACATTAAAGATACTGGATAAATGGGCTACGGCAAAAGGCTTTAAAGTAATCGCCGGACACTCCCTCCATACTCCGGAAAGTTATCCGCCCATGATAATCAGCGGAAAAGGCAACGAGCAGGCACCCAATGAGAAGGAAATGGCAGGTTTTGTTAATTTTATCTCCGAATTAGAGCGATTATTCCACCGGATTAAAGAAGGAAGCCGGGTGGAAAGAAAGAAAACAAGCATCAGTATATTGAGCATTCTACTGCCGGTCTTTCCTCCGGCCAAAGCACGCAGGAATATGGGAGAGAAGTACGTGGAGGAGGCGCTCTGCAGCAAGTGCGGCATCTGCGAAAGAGTGTGTCCCTACGGTGCCATTAAACTGGCTCCGAAACCAATTTTTGACATGAATAAATGCTACGGATGCTGGGCTTGCTATAATCACTGCCCTTCCCGGGCAATTTACACTAAAAAGTACCGGGGAGCAGGGCATTATCCGGAGCCTATTGAACAATTGAAAGAGAAACTGAAAACCTGATTTGC
>JALUVB010000098.1 GCA_027021085.1 bacterium | reverse complement strand
GCTTAATCCGCAGACTTTTCACAGGTTTATGGGGCTGGTAAGGAGTGCCTTGAGCGCTTCCCTTTTCTGGATGATGTTCATGTTAGCCCGCCGGAAGTGGAGAGAGACAGATTAGTTTTTAATGCCAAAAACCAGTCCATTTACCATTCACTGCTTACTGTTTACTGTTCACTATCTCCAGTCTATAGTCCAAGAGCTGTGAGTCCCGACATATGTCGGGAGTTGCGAGTTGTTAGTTCCGCCTATTACCCCGCATAGATTTTGCCTTCTGTCTCTTCTCTTTCCCAGTCTAACGTCTAAAGTCTACGGTCTAAGGTCTAAAATCCTGGATGCCTGCTTCCGCAGGCATGACATGCGGACTGGTTTTCCTCCTTTCTACTTCTCCTTTGTCATTCCCGCGAAAGCGGGAATCCATCCCCCCCGCTACTATCTACTTGCTACCCGCTACTTTCTCACCATTCACTGTTCACTGCTTACTGTTTACTATTCCCTATCTTCCGGTCTAACGTCTAAAGTCTATAGTCTAAAGTCTAACATGCCCCCTCACTACTCGCTACTTTCTCACTATTCACTCTCTCCCCCTCTGTAGTCTAAAACCTGAAACGCCTCCTCCTCAGAATGACTCTCTGATATCTCTGGCCCTCCATTGTTGATGTTTGCCGGATTTGGTGGTATAAAATAATTAATGAACAACCGGTTCATTTTAATCGTGGTCTTCTTTCTTGCGGTTGGTATAGGTTTCTTCCATTATCATATGAAAAAAAGACCCGAGAAATCTGAATGGGAGCCCATCTCCCGGATAATAAATCAGACGCGTACGTGGCAGGGGAAAACTGCTCCCGATTTTGAGGGAGAGCTTCTATCCGGCGGTAAGTTCACCCTTTCTGATTACATTGGCAAAAGGGTAATTATTCTCAACTTTTTTGCTACCTGGTGCGGTCCCTGCCGGGAAGAGATGCCCGAGTTAGAGCGTTTCTATGCCAAGCACCGAAAAGAAAAATTAATACTGGTGGGAATAGCTGAAGAGTCGGAGAAGGAAGCGGTGAGTAAGTTCGTGCAGAATTACAAGTTGACTTTCCCCGTGATAATAGATGAGAAGGGAAAAATAGGCAGGAAGTACGGGGTAACCAGTTATCCTACTACTGTGATGATTGGAGCGCAGGGCAGTATTCTCCTTTACGAGATAGGCATGATTTCCAACACGGAAGCCACCTTTGACAAGCTGTATCGTTTGAATGTGGACCTGCTGAAAAAAGGAAAGGGTATAAGCAAGAAGTTATACCTGGAAAAGCGTAAATTGCAGGAGAAGGGGACTAAAGGAAAGGCGGGGGAAAAGAAACTGGAAGGCAGGGCGGGAGAGATTGCAGATAAAATGGGCTGCCTTTGCGGATGCGAAAGAGAATTGCAAGAATGCACCTGCACCATTGCCAGGAAGATGAAAAGGAAACTGGAAACGATGGACATGGGAGAACAGACTGATACGGAAATAATAAGAAAACTCCATAAAGAATTTTGTCCGGATGGGAAATGATTGAAGCAAAAGATTTGAAGGTATTCTTCCGGCGAAGTATTTTCCAGCAACCCATAAGAGCACTGAACGGGTTCAACCTCCGGGTGGAAAAAGGTGATATTTTTGGCCTTCTGGGGCCCAACGGGGCAGGTAAATCCACGGCCATGTACTGTTTCCTGGGGCTTATAAAACCTGACCAGGGGGAGATAAAAGTGTTTGGGGAGACGCCCAAGCCTGGTGCCTCCTTCCTGGAAAAGGTGGCTTATGTGCCTGAAGAACCTCATTACCATTTATTTCTTACTGTCAGGGAAGCGGTTAAGTATTACTCTTCCCTTTATTGCCGGGATATTCCAGATTCCTGCATAGGCGAAGTGATAGAAAGGGTAGGGCTGGAGGGATACGGGGATTTGAGGCTGGAGAAATGTTCCAAAGGAATGAAGCAGAAGGTGGGGATTGCCATTGCCCTGGTAAATGAGCCGGAGTTAATCTTTCTGGATGAGCCTACCCGGGGTTTGGACCCACTCATTGTAAAGGAGTTCAGGGATATTCTGCTGGATTTGAATGGCAAAGGGGTGACGGTGGTGCTTAATTCCCACATTCTTTCTGAGGTGGAGATGCTTTGTAACCGGGTGGCTATAATTGACCGGGGCAAGGTAGTAGTGCAGGATGAGTTAAAAAAACTTCTTAGATTTGACCTGGAAAACTACCTGGTAGAGATAGATGCAGTGAAGTCTTTACCTTCATATTTTGTGGAGAAGGAGAGAACCGCACATACTGTGCGGGGAATGGTGCCGGTGGATAAGCTGCCGGATTTATTCCGGCTGTCCCGTAAGGAGAAGTTCCGAATTTATAATTGCTCCCTGAAAGGAGTCTCCCTGGAAGAGGCGTTTTTCCGGGTGCTGCATAAAGGAGGGAATAATTGAGAAAGCAGTTGGCAGCAAATATTTCGACCAACTTCAAGTTTTACCGGCGTAACCGGTTAATACTTCTTATCGCTCTTTTTCTCCTATTCATCCTGGGATTGTTTTCCGTGCCCTCTCTTTTCTTTATTACCACGGCTAAAAAGTTTACCCTGGTGCAGGACCTCGTCTCTGTTCTTGATGAGTTCGCTGT
>JALUVB010000097.1 GCA_027021085.1 bacterium | reverse complement strand
CAGAGCAAGCTGGAAGCTATAAAAGGCCAGAATTTTGATAAAGTGGCAGAGCTAAGAGGTGAAGAGCAGAAGTTGCTGGAAGAAATAAGAGAAAGAAGCAGAGTGGAAGTTACTGAAGAAGATGTGGCGGAAGTAGTGGCTAAATGGACAGGTATTCCTTTATCACGCCTGGAGGATGCAGAATCTTCCCGGTTACTGCGGATGGAAAGAGAGATTCGCAAGAGAATAGTTGGACAGGAGGAAGCTGTAAAAATCCTATCCAGGGCTATCCGCAGGTCGCGTTCCGGCTTGAAAGACCCGCGCCGGCCTGTAGGTACGTTCCTTTTTCTTGGGCCTACCGGGGTGGGAAAAACAGAGCTGGCAAAAGCTCTGACAGAATTCCTGTTTGGCTCTGAATCGGCCCTTATCAGGCTGGATATGTCGGAATTTATGGAAAAGTTCTCGGTTACTCGTCTGATTGGGTCTCCTCCCGGGTACGTAGGTTACGAAGAAGGGGGAGAGTTGACAGAAAAAGTGAGAAGTCATCCTTATTCAGTGGTATTGCTGGATGAGATAGAAAAAGCCCACCCGGATATATTTAACATACTTCTGCAAATCATGGACGAGGGGCGGCTTTCCGATGCTTTGCACCATACCGTGGATTTCAGGAATACTGTGTTTATCATGACTTCAAATCTGGGTACTTCCTACGTTAAAAAGCAGGCTGCTATCGGATTTGCGAAGGAAAAAGACGGAGTGGATTACCAGGAATTAAAGAAACGGCTACTGGAGGAAGTTAAGAAGCGCTTCCGCCCGGAATTTCTTAACCGGCTGGATGAAGTAATTGTATTTAGGCCGTTAACCCACAAAAACCTGAAAGCAATAGTTAATATCCTTCTCAAAGATGTGGAAGATAAACTCTCTTCTCACCATATCAAGCTGAAGCTTACCCAGAAAGCCAAGGAATTTATCATCCAGAAAGGGTATGATCCTGATTTTGGTGCCCGTCCGCTTCGGAGGACACTGGAAAAGTATGTAGAGGACCCCCTGGCAGAACTAATCTTGAAAGGTGAGATTACTCCCTATAGCAGGGTAGAAGCTACCGTGGTGCATGGCAAACTAAAATTCCGCTGTATAGGAAAGGCCTTAGTCTCATTGGTTTGACTCTCCGGAGAGATTTCAATATGCAAAATGTAAATTTAAGATTTAGAGAATTAGGAATTATCTCTCTCCTGATTGTCTTTGCCTTTCCTCTTTTTTCGGGTTGGGAGGTAAAAATTTCGGGAAGTAATATTGACCTTTCCTCCCTTCGCCTCGCTGAGGGTTATTATATTAAGGAAGGTAAGATGGAATTGGAAGGAAGCCTTTCTCCCGGGAAGGAAGCAGTAGAGTATAAAGTGAGAGCAAAAGCGGAAAATATTCTTATTGAAGGCGACAAGTTGCCGGGAGAAGTATTCTTGCCCCATGTTGTCTTCCGTCTCGCGAAAGATGGTTGGACTGTGGAAGAGGGGAAAGGTGAGTGGAATAATCTTAATTTTTCCTTCAGCGGAAAAGGGGGGATAACCCCTTTTAGTTACCAGGTAACCATTTTGCTTGACTCCTTTCCCCTGTCAAAGTTGCAGGAAATATTGCCCTCGTTGTCCCTTCCTGCTTACATCCTCCCCTTAAAAGGAGATTTCCAGATTACCCTGAAAGGCTCAGGGGCAAATCCTGTAGAAGGAGAAGTAATCGCTTCTTCCTTAAACCAGGAATGGGTTAAAAACTTGAACTTTGCATTTTACTGGGACAACAAGATACTCAAACTTTCCCAGATGGACATTGACCTCGAAAAGGGTAAAGTAGAAGGGAAAGGAGTGATAGAGTGGAATATCTCCAGTCCTTAGAATACCTCTATTCTCGCATAGGGCAGGGAATAAAACTCGGCCTGGAGGGCATCTCAAGCCTTTTAGAAGAGGTAGGCAATCCTCAGCGCTCTTACCCGGTGGTATTGGTGGGCGGGACAAATGGAAAGGGATCAGTAGTGGCTGCCCTTTCCTCTATTCTTTCTTTTGCCGGGCTGAAGGTAGGAGTTTATACTTCTCCCCATTTGGTCACCGTAAGAGAGAGGATTGCCATCCTGGAAAAGGGGAGAAGGAGAATAATTCCCCCTGTTGCTTTCTCTGCCCTGGTAGAGAGAGTTAAGAAGAGCATTGTTAAAGATTCCTTCAAATATTCTCCTACTTTTTTTGAATATTTAACGGCGATGGCTTACCTCTATTTTTCCCAACGCAACGTGGATATAGCGATAATGGAAGTCGGCCTAGGGGGAAGGCTTGATGCCACTAATGTGGTAAATTCTGTTTTAAGTGTGATTACCTCTATCTCTTTTGACCATAAGGAGTACCTGGGAGAGACACTAAGAGAAATTGCCCGGGAAAAGGCAGGCATAATCAAAGCAAAAACCCCGGTAATTTCAGGTTGCAATGGGAGTACGGGAGAGGTGATAAAGGAGAAATGCCGGGAATGCTCCTCCCCTCTTTATTCCCTGGGAAAGGATTTCCGGGTGATTTATTTCAGGGAGAATTTGAAATTCAGTGAAATAGGCATGCAGGGATTGAAGCAGGTATATACCTTGAAAACATACCTCCTGGGTGAATATCAAAAATATAATTTGCCCCTTGCCGTGGCTTCTGCAGAAGTCTTATCCTCTCTGTTTCCCTTGATAAATAAAGAGAGTATATGCCAGGGGATTGGAGGCACCAGGTGGCCGGGAAGAATGGAGGTAGTGAGACACAGGCCCTTGATTATTATGGATGGCGCGCATAATCCCAGGGCTGCCCAGATGCTGGCCAGGGAAATAGAAAAAAAGAAGAAATTTAAACCAGGCAGGATTACGCTTATCTTCGGGGTGTTGAAAGAAAAGGAGAGGGAAGAGATTATGAAGATTCTTTTTCCCATAGTTGATGAAGTGCGGGTTGTCTCTCCTCGCTCTTCCCGGGCTGTCCCTGCACATATTTTGCAGAAGGAAGGATTATGTTACAATGAAAACATAAGAGTTTATTCCGAGCCGGAGGAGTCACTGAAGAATCTACCTTCTGATTCGACGACTTTTGTGGCAGGTTCTCTTTATCTGGTAGGAGAGATGAGAAAATATATACTAAAATTACGGGGGGATAGAAATTATGAAAGAGTTTAAAGAAAAAATCGGCAGACTCAACAGGCTCATGGAAGAAGAAAAGTGGGATGGAGTTGTTCTTACTCGACAGCATAATTTTTCCTGGCTTACCTGTGGAGGGGAAAATTTCGTGGCTGTAAATAGCGAGGAAGGTATTGGCTACCTGCTGGTGGAAAAAGAAAAAGTCACCCTGTTTACTTCCAACATAGAGGCGCTGCGGTTAAAGGAAGAGGAGTTGGGCGAATTACCCATTGAAGTGCAGGAAATTCCCTGGTGGAAAAATCTTGCCGATTCCCTGCAGGAGACAGTAAAGGGGAAAGAGGTAGCCTGGGATAGCCATCCTTCTGTGGAGGAGAAGATTACTCCTCTTAGGTATTCGCTTACTGCTTCGGAAGTGGAGAGATACTTTGTTCTGGGCAGAGAATGTGCCCGGGAGCTGGAATGGGTGCTTATGGGGGTAAAGGAAGGGGTAAAGGAACGAGAAGTGGCAGGAAGAATTAGCAAGTCTCTCCTCTCTCTGGGTATTTCTCCTGTGGTAATACTGGTGGCAGCGGATGAGAGAATAGAGAAATTTCGCCATCCCCTGCCCACGGATAACCCTCTGAAAAAGATGTTGATGGGTGTGGTCTGTGGGAGAAGGGGCGGACTTACTGTTTCAGTGACACGTTTAATCTCGCTGGGTAAGGTCTCGGCGGAATTGGAGAGAAAACACAGGGCTGTATGTTATGTGGATACTGTGTTTATTTCCTCTACCGTGGTAGGAAGGAGTATAGGGGAAATTTTTAAAGAGGGAGTTAAGGCATATACTGAACAGGGTTACCCTGAAGAGTGGAAGAAGCATCATCAGGGAGGTCCTACCGGATACAGAACCAGGGAATTCAAGGCAACTAAAGGCGAGAATAGAAAAGTAGAATTCAGGCAGGCTTTTGCCTGGAACCCTTCCATAACCGGGACCAAGAGCGAAGATACCATTATTGCCTACGATGAATCGCCCCTTATAGTTACTTCCACTCCTACCTGGCCGAAAGTAAAGGTGGAGTATGGGAGGAGAATCTGGGAAAGGCCGGATATTTTAGCTCTTTAAGGAATAGCGGTATATTAAATCGCCTGGCGGCTTTCGCCTATCTGCGTTTTTTCTTCTATGTGACCCAGGATAAAGAAGGTAATTACCCCGGTAGCCAGCAGGCCGATGCCTCCCAGCAAAAAAGGAGTTTTTATGGTGAAAACGGAGGCTATAATTCCGCCGGTTAGTGGGCCGATTGCCATGCCCAGAGCGGAAATGCTCCCGGCGATGCCGAAATTTTTACCTATTGTTTCCCTGGAAGTTATGGAATAAATAATTGTATTGATAAGAGGGATAATGCCTCCCACCATGAGCCCGTATCCAATACGAAACCATAAAAGTTGTACTACGTCCTTTGAGAAGGATTGAAGTATATAGAATACTCCGGACAGAAGCATGGCAGGAATAATTATTTTCTTGTAGGCACCTATTTTATCTCTTAATTTCCCTGTAATAATGGCAGAGAGAGCGCTAGTCAACCCGGAGAGAGCTAAAATTATTCCCGCGGTTGAGGCAAGGTGCGAAGAAGGCGATATTATTTTCTGGACAAATATGGGGAAGATAGGAGCAATAAGGAAAATAGAAAATTGCGTGAGAAAAAGCATTAAGAGAATCAATGGAAAATGATCTCCCATGGAGATTATCCTTTTTCTCCTTGAGGGTTCTTTCCCTGGTATGGCCCCCGGACGTATAAATTTTTCTTTTACCCGGAATATAACTATGAGCAAGGCAATTCCTGCTAAAGCACTGGAAAGGAAAAAAGAGTTCCTGTAACCCCAGAAGTCGGCAGCAATGCCTCCCAATAAGGGCCCCACGGAAGCTCCGATAAAGGTAGAAGTTTGAATAATGCCCAGGCTGTATCCGGCATGGCGTCTGGGCGAGATACTTGAAACCAGAGCAATAGCTGAGGTTATAGTGCCGGTGAGGAGTCCCTGCATTAGTCGGAGAATCAACAATTGCTGGATATTTCTGGCTATACCCATGAGAAAAAGGATAATACAGGCAGCCAGCATTGCTCTTACCAGTATGATTTTCCTCCCGAACCTATCCGCCAGTATTCCCCATAAAGGTGTAGATATAATGAGCATAAATCCCGTGGCTGTACCGAGGATACCTGCCCAGAAGGCTACCTGTTTTAAATCTTTTATCCCCAGTTCCTGGATATAGTAAGGAAGGAAGGGCATAACCAGAAGAAATCCGGTTATGACCAGGGTCTCAGCTCCCCAGGTTGTATAAAGGTTTTTTTTCCATCCATCCATTTCGAGCTCTCAACAAGGAAAAATTATATCATTAAAATGCTAAAATAAATAAACTGCTTATTTAGGAGGAGATAGTGGGAAAAACTATTCAAATAATCTGTCCAGGATGCGGGGAAAAACTGGAAGTCGATATTGAGCTGAAAACAGCCAAAAGTATCCTTGCTGGAAAGGAGATTGAGCCGGGAGAAAAGCTTTCCAGGATGATTGAAAAATTGCGCAAAGAGGCTGCCACGCGCGATAAGCGTTTTCAGGAAGCACAGGAATCTCTGCAAAAGAGAAAAAAGGAGTTGGAGCAGGCTTTTGAAAAACTGAGAAAACAGGCAGAAAAAGAAATAGAAGAAGAGGGCACGCCACCTGGTGTTTAGACTGTAGACCGGGAACATTTTAGACCTTAGACCATAGACTGTAGACGTTAGACAGGAAGGATAATAAACAGTGAATTGGTTTCCTGGTATCCCGGTATCTTAGTATCCTGGTTTTTTGCCTGCCTGTCATACCTGTGAAAGCAGGCATCCACGCAAGACTTTAGACTATAGACTTGAGACTTTAGATGAGGAAAGGGGATATAGAATGCAGAACACAGGCGGGGGAATAGGTGCCCCGACAGGCGCCGGGACCGATGGACATCGGGAACAACTCACAACTCTCCCAAGATACAGGCGGGGGCATAGGTGGAACTAACAACTAACAACTCACAACTTTTACAAGATACAAGCGGAGAAATAGGCGGGGATTACAATTCCTCTGACTTATAGCGAGAACATAAATCATCTGAATACATTGAGAAAGACTTCCTGAGGGATTTTTATTTTGCCTATTTCTTTGAGCCGTTTCTTTCCCTTCTTTTGTTTTTCCAGCAGCTTCCTCTTCCTGGTAACATCTCCTCCGTAAAGGGGTGCAGTTACATCCTTTCTTAAAGTTTTTATATCGGCACGGGCAATGATTTTTCCTCCTATGGCTGCTCGCACGTTAATAGGGAATTGGTGAGAGGGTAATATCTCTTTAATCCGGTTAACAATTTCCTTGCCCTTTTTATACGCTTCGTCCTGGTGGACAATCAGAGATAACGCATCTACTTTTTGCCGGTTCAGGTAAATATCCATTTTCACCAGGCGGGAGGCACGGTAGTAAGGAATTCCGTAATCCACCGTGGCATATCCCGAGGAAACGGATTTTAAGCGGTCAAAGAAGTCCATAAGCATTTCGGAAAGAGGTAAATGATAGGTAAGGACAACCTTGTCTTTCCCCAGCACTTCCATCTTTTCCTGTTTGCCCCGCCGTGATTCCAGTAATTGCAGAATGGGCCCTACGTACTTGATGGAAGTAATTACCATGGCTTTAACCCAGGGCTCCTGAAATTCTTTGATGCTTCCCGGGTCAGGTAGTTCGCGAGGGTCCTCTAATTCAAGTATTTCACCTTTGTGGGTTATGACCTTGTAAGTGACGCGGGGAGCTGTTCCCACCAGGTCTAAATCAAATTCCCGCTCAAGTCTTTCCCGTATAATTTCTCCGTGCAATGAACCCAGGAAACCGCAGTGAAATCCTGTGCCTAAAGAAGAGGTCTCCTGGCGATAGGTAAAGGAAGGGTCGTTCAGGGAAAGTTTTTCCAGGGCTTTTCTCAGGGTAGATACCTCTTCGCCCGTGGAGGGATAGAAGGTGATAAATACCCGCGGCTTGGCTTTTCGATATCCGGGAAGGGGAGTATCTGCACTGGGCTCCACATAAGTTAAAGTATCCCCCGTCCTTACTTCAGAAATATTTTTTATATTGGCATAAATATATCCTACTTCTCCCACCTTTAATTCTTCTGTAGGAGTTGCTTCCGGAGTAAGTATCCCTACTTCCTCTACCTGGTAGCTTCTTCCCGTGGCCATGCTTTTTATTTCTTTACCGGGTGTTATCTTCCCTTCAAAGACTCTTATCAAAAGCCTTACTCCCCTGTACGGGTTGTATACAGAATCAAAGGAAAGGGCTTTAAGGGGAGCATCTGCACTCCCTCCCGGCGGAGAAATATTTTCTATAATTGCCTGGATGAGTTCTTCTATGCCTTCTCCGCTCTGGGAGCTTATTCGGTAGATTATCTCGTCTTCCAGGCCGGGAAGGGCGGAAATTTCTTTTTCTACCTTTTCCGGGTCCGCATGGGGGAGGTCTATCTTGTTTATTACCGGGATTATTTTTAAATCCTGTTGAACTGCCAGATGGAAATTTGCCAGTGTCTGAGCCTGGACTCCTTCCACGGCATCCACCAGCAGTACTGCGCCTTCACAAGCTGCCAGGGCCCTGGACACTTCGTAAGAGAAGTCCACGTGGCCTGGTGTATCGATGAGATTAAAGATATAGTTCCTGTACTTCATGGTTACAGTATGTGCTTTTATGGTGATTCCCCTTTCTCTTTCCAGGTCCATGGAATCCAGGTACTGTTTACGGAATTTTCGCTTTTCTATGGTATTGGTAAGCAGAAGAAGCTGGTCAGCCAGGGTGGATTTGCCGTGATCAATATGGGCCACGATACAAAAATTCCTGATATGCTTCTGCATATTTAAACTAACCTCCTGAGTTCCTATAATATGCTGCTCTTCAATGTGGTGCTGGAGACAATTTTAACCCGGCTGCATCTATGTGTGAAAGAAGCCCCGCAGCCTGAAATCTGTGACGCTTCTCCTGCAGGGCAAAACACTAATTTCCGCCTTCTATTTTGTAAATCCTGTGCATCCTGCTTATGCACCTTCTCTTAAATCTTGGGGTGAGCGAGGGGAATTGAACCCCCAACCCCTGGATCCACAGTCCAGTGCTCTAACCGGATTGAGCTACGCTCACCATTCGGTATATTTTACCAGAAAAAAGGTAATTTGGAGTGAAGTTATATAAGCCTTCGGTATTCTGCGTCCCCAGCAGGACTCGAACCTGCAGCCTGTGGATCCGAAGTCCACCGCTCTATCCAGTTGAGCTATGGGGACATAGAAGATTCTACCAAATCCAGGGTTATTTTCAACTACATAAGTTGCCTCATGAAAAACCTTCTCGAAAAGGAGAGAGAACTAAGATAGAACAGCCTTTCTGCCTGCTTTCCCTCGCTACCCGCTACTGGATGCCTGCTTCCGCAGGCATGACATGCGGACTGGTTTCTTGTCATTCTTGCGAAATCTATCCTTTTTACCAGGAAACCAGGATTACCAGGGAACCAGGATACCGAGTTATCATTAACTGCTTACTATTTACTGTTCACTATTTACTGCTTACTATCTCCCAGTCTATAGTCTAAAGTCTATGGTCTAAGGTCTATAGTCTATTATGGTTTGTAGTCTAAAATATGTACTATTGATAATATATGGCAGTTGTAGTTTAATAAGTAATATGAAGTTGCTTTGGGCGCCCTGGAGAAGCAAGTATCTGTCCGGTTCGGAGGGGGAAGGGTGTTTTTTGTGCCAGGCATTGCAGGAAAATGACGGGGTAGAGAATTTTATCCTCTACAGAGGGGAGTATTCTTTTATCATTATGAACATCTTCCCTTACAATTCCGGGCATCTTATGGTGGCTCCTTTAAGGCACGAAGGTGATTTGTTAAAAATCAAGGAAGAAGAGCTGCAGGAGATGATGCAGCTGTCCCAGTTAAGCATAAAATTGTTGAAAGGAGTTTACCACCCGCATGCTTTTAACCTGGGAATGAACCTGGGAAGGGCCGCGGGAGCAGGGTTGGTGGACCATTTACACATACATGTGCTTCCCCGCTGGGAAGGAGATACTAATTTCCTGCCCGTGTTTTCAGAGACCAAAGTGATTCCCGAAGATATTAAGGAATCTTACCTAAAAATAAGAAAATACCTGGAGACTTTACGAAAGAATCCGGGAAAATAAGGAACAGGTTGAAATCAATGGTTATATGGAGATAATTCCTTCTCCTTATCCCCATCTTCTAACTTCTTCTTCCAAGAAACTGCATGGGTGGTGGCCCGGGAGGAGAGAATGCACGGGGGAGAGGCTGCTTATCAATCCGTATAATGGCTGTTCAGTAGGCTGTTTCTTCTGTTATGCGAGGTCATTCCCGGGTAATTTCCAGAGGTGGCATAAGCAAGGGGTGGTTACTGTAAGCAGAGATTTCCCTTCCCAGGTAGCCCGGCAACTGGACATGCTGAGGGTAGCTTCCTGTGGGTATCTTTCCCCGGTGAGTGACCCTTTCCAGAAAATTGAGGAAAGATACGGCTATTCAGGAAAAATCGTAGAGGTGTTTGTGGAAAGGAATATCCCGATTAATGTAACCACTAAATGTGTTATCCCGGAAAAAGTAATAAAGTATCTTTCTTTGCAACCTCATTCTTTTGCCCAGGTCTCCATTCTTACCCTCAAGGAAAATTTACGAAAGATACTCTCTCCCTCTGGTGCTCCTACCCGGGAGCTCCTGGGAAATTTTGCCCGTTTAAGGAAGTCCGGAGTATTTTCCGTGGCCCGTATCGACCCCGTAATTCCTTATATAAATGATAACTTAAAAGGTATTGAAGAATTAGTTGATAGGGTGGTGGAGATGGGAGCAAATCATATTGTAGCAAGTGTTCTGGATATTCCTGTGCGTATTAAGCATTATGTATGGGAAAAGATAAAAGTCAACTTTGGAGGGGAGATCCTGCTAAAGCTCATGGCTCTTTATAAAGAAAGAATAGGTCCTTATCTGCATGCTGATATAAGTTACCGAAGAGAAATATTCTCTGCCCTTAGAGAAATAGTTTCTTCCCGGGGGGTCACCTTTGCCTTGTGTATGGAATTTGCCTGGGTAGGGGAGAGATTGAGAGGATTGAACCGGGAGTTTATGACTTCTTCTAATTGCGATGGTATGGATGTACCTGTTTATGTGCGCAGGAATTTTAAGTTTTCCCCGGCTTATTCCTGTAAGGGAAATTGTTTGAATTGCGAAAAAGCTCTCTGCGGAGTGGAAGAACTGGCTATGGGTAAGCCCGGGAGCAGAAAAGATTGGAGGTTTTCTGATTACTGCAGATGGTCAAAAATGCTGGGACAGGGTCTTAACATTTGACATTAGAGTTTCCCCGGGATATATTGGAGGCGAGAATGCGCTATTTGGACCGAGTCTCTGTCAAATGTGAAAACCTGATGCCGGTGATAATCGGACTGCTTTCTTTTATCATTCTCTCTGCTACTCTGTCCGGTATAGGACTTACCTGGGATGAGCCCTTTTACCTGTTCTATCCCTTGAGTTACGGAGAATGGTTTAAATCGCCCCACCTTTCCACCATAGGCACATATTTCCCCAATGAGGCACATCCTCCCCTGGGAAAGTACATAACCGGGAGCGGTTTACTTTTATTCTCTTCTTTTCTTTCGCCTCTCACTGCGATTCGTCTGCCGGTAGTGATAATTTCTTCGCTGCTTATTGTTTTTCTTTATTTTATTACCAGTAAGTTTTACGGGAGAGAAGCCGGCTACTTTTCTGCCTTTGCCCTTCTCTTGACTCCCCGTGTATTTGGGCATATGCACCTGGCCACTCTGGATATACCGCTTACTTTTTTCTTCTTTCTTTCTGTCTGGGCTTTTTACCGGGGCTTATCTTCGGTAAAGTGGTCAGTAATTTTCGGGGTATTTGCCGGGCTGGCTATTTCAGTTAAAGCATCCGGTTTCTTTCTCTTTCCTGCTCTTGTCATCTGGGCGCTTGTTTTTAGAAAAAAAGAGGCCTGGAGGAATTTTGCTTTCTCGTTTATTCTTACCCCATTGGTGTTTTTTATTCTCTGGCCCAGGATGTGGGTGAATACTTCTCTGCATATAAAGCAGTTTGTGCTTAACCAGGTAATACGTCTTCATATCCCTGTTTACTACTTTGGAAAAGCTTATATAGAGGGGATGAGGGTCCCCTGGCATTACCCGTTGTTTATGACTATGTTCACACTGCCTTTTTTCCTCCTCCTTCTTTCTCTTCTGGGAATTATTCTTTTATTTAAAAAAAGTGAAAGTAAGCAGAATGAAGCATTATTTATTTTCCCGCCTTTGTTTTTTTTCTTTATGGTATCTTTACCCCAGGCTCCCAAATACGATGGGATAAGATTGTTTCTTCCGGTTTTCCCTTTCCTTATGTTTTTTGCCGGGAAAGGTTTTTTATTTCTGAAAGGGAGATACCGGAAATCGCACCATCTGGTGCTCTATTCACTGCTTTTACCTTCTCTTGTTTCCCTGTTACTGATACATCCCTTTTATCTTTCCTACTACAACAGTTTGATAGGAGGTTTAAAGGGAGCTGAAAAAAAGGGGATGGAGTTAACTTATTGGGGAGATACTATTAACCGCAGGGTATTTGCCTGGATAAACGCAAATGCTTCTCCGGGAAGTACTATATCATTTTACCCGGCAGGTTACAGGC